>DATKWT010000131.1 GCA_035529395.1 Dehalococcoidales bacterium
CCCCGGTCTTAGAACAGGGTTTACTTTCCCGACAGTCAGCAGCGATTCGACGCAATCTCGAATGGAATCGTCCAATGACCTAAAAGTAATGGGTACTACCGAGCGAATGCGGTCGTTACGGAGATCGGTGCCCCAGTAAACCGCCCGTCGCTCGCTGGACCGACGCAGGGCTTCCTCATCCAGATCTTCTGTCAGCTCAGGTGTCGCGTATCCGAGTTCAGGGAGCAGCCTGTCGATACTTCTGCAAACGTCCTCAATGTCTATCCGGTCAGTTGAGTATGCGATGTAACGTTCTCCGTTTTTAACGAAGACACTTTCCAGAAGACCGACTTGGCATGCCGCGTGATCACGTACATCGACAGTGTGCCAGGGACGGTAGCCATGCACCGCGGGATTGCACTCACCCAGTAACATCAGTTCGATCAGGTGTTGCCAGGGCCCCGTGTTTTTTTGGTGCTGTGACTGTATCGGACCCACGTTATCACCCGGGCAGCAGCTGATGGCATCCCACCTGCCGTTCTTTTCAGCCGCCTCGGCAAATGCCCGTTCCGCCTGCACCTTGCCGATGGAGTAACCTGAACGTCGAGGATTGTAATCATCGGGGTAGCGGTCCTCGTAAATGACCGGGCGGTTAACCATCTCAGAAATATTACTCTCGGACACCACCGCCGCGACGCTGGAGGTGACAATAACACGCGACACGGTCTCAGCATTGTTGACGCTCTCTGCGATGTGATCACAGACCATTTTGACGTAGTCCTGATCCCCATAGTTACTGATATGGGAGACATGGGCGACGCCGTGGCACCCCTTAAAGATACCGTCAAAACAACCGGCGTCATCTAGGTTGGCCGAATGCAGTGTTAAACGGCCGGTGACATATCCTGGCATAGCTTTAAGAAAATCTGCTTTGGTAGCGTCATCGACATCGCGAACACAGGCTCGTACACGATAACCCTTGTCAAGTAGTGTTCGAACGACCCAGCCGCCAATGAAACCGGCAGCACCGGTGACGGCAACCGTACCGCCCTTGGGAATCGCTGGCATAGTAATCCTCCTTATTACACTACATCTTGTTGTTTATCTTCGTGAATAATCCGACATTCCCCATATCAACTGGCCATGAGGCATCCCGGCCCTCATTGCCTTGTCGGCAATAGTACATCCGTGGCATGCGGCTGTCAACCTCCCTTTCAAAGCCTTGCATTAACCCTTTCGACGAGCCACTCGTACTCGGTAACCCACAAAACTAACATTCTGGCTGAATCAGTTTTCGGGGTGAGGGTCATAACTATGGTAACGAGGCAGGAAGTAGTACAACTACTGGAGGCAGGTCACTGAGCAATGTTTGGAAAATTAAGATTCTCTCGTAATGGCCAGTACAGTTTTTAGAGTGAAGGTCAATTTGAGCACCAGTTCACTTTGGGTTTATGTTGCGGAGTCATCTCTTGCCCGACTGCGACGTACGGTGATCCACACAGATATGGCAGTCACGAGGACAACGATTCCAGCACCGACAAGCCACCATACGAGCCAGGACCGCCGGAAGAGAGCCGTAACTTCCATGTCAGCGGTAACAGTCACGGTGGTCACTGCTGAAGCCGGATCAGCCACGTCCCCTGTCCAACTATCGAATTTCCAGCCCCTACCGGGGGTTGCAACGATATCAACGATGCTTCCCTGGGGATATTCGTTAGGGCCGACTGCGGGTTCAGTGGAACCACTACCATCAGTTCCCATGGTCAGAGTATGCACTATCGGGGAGAAGTCAGCGGTAACAGTCATATCGGAATTCATAATTATTGTCGTGGTTGCTGAAGTCGGGTCGGTCACATCTCCTGTCCAGCCAGCGAACTGCCAGTTGATATCGGGGGTTGCGATGACATCAACCAGGCTTCCCGGGATATACTCGTGGGAGCCGACTGCAGGCTCAGTAGAGCCATTGCTACTGATATTTACAATAAGGGTATACTTGATCAGAAAAAAGTTGGCGGTGACAAACTTGGAACAGTCCATCACCAGAGTGAATGGATTGTCCTCACTGGTTATATCACCCGTCCAGCCATCGAACTGGTAGCCAGGTGCAGGTACTGCCTCCAGAATGACTTCACTTTCAAATATAGGAGCGGAGGTGGGGTAGAATCCGGCCTCAGTATCGAATAACTTAACCACGCCCATATCAACAGGGCTGACATCCACGGTCAGCACGACGGAACCCGGTCAGCCTGCTTCAGTTGGCTCCGCGCCAACGAGTATCAGCATCACCGCGAGCAGAATCGCAACAAAGACTAGCAGGAACGGAATAGTCCTGAATGGTCTTAATATCATATCCTTAGACCCCAGAATGTCCCGTGCCGACCTGAGCAGACTACTGGCTATCTCCAATGAGGATATATTCTCCTCCGTTACCAGTTTTACCGCTTCTTCTGGGAACTCCTTCGTGTACCTTCCTTATGGAATCCCTTTCATTCTGACACCTCCGTCTTTCTATTTTACTTAACTTTGGTGTCCATTTTCCCCATCCTACCTCACTCTTAGCTACCTGTCTAAATTTCGGGGACCACCTCAGTATGCCAGTTCAAGGAACCAAAGACAAGCCACAGCCGACGACGTGTCACCATAACGCCGAAGCTGGCCCTGTACCTGAGAGAATACCAGGCCGAAAGGGAAGCACTTGCCTGGCAGTTAGGCCAGCCGCCTACTCTTGATAGCCTGGTGTTCGCTCATCCGGACGGTAGGCCGCTTGACCCTTCCGTGCTGTCTCATGAGTTCGGTAGGACCGCCAGTAGAGCGGGACTAACGGGTGTTCGCTTCCATGACCTGAGGCATACCTTCGCCAGTCTGATGCTACTACGTGGAGCAAAGCCCAAAGTTATCTCTGAAGCCTTGGGGCACAACTCGGTAGCCTTTACAATGGATGTTTACAGCCATATAATAGAGGGTATGCAAGAGGATGCTATGGCGCTGTTAGACGAAGTACTGCCGGAAGGGGTAGTTAATAATTCTGTCGCCAAAATGTCGCCAACTTTGGGAAAATGAGTGCCATAACACAGTAATTTAGCTTCAATAGGAGTGTAGCTCAGTTGGTAGAGCAGCGGTCTCCAAAACCGCCGGTCGGGGGTTCGAGTCCTCCCACTCCTGCCAGATTTCACAATCGCTGGGTCCCGACATTGCCTGGTACCTGCTATTCCACATCTCTTGCCGACATACTGATTATCTGCCACTTCCGGCCTCAGTACTTCATCCAGTCGCTTCACGGCCGCCTTCTGCAAACCATCAACAACATGGATGTACAGCTACAGTCAATGTAACAAGTGAGTTTGATAAAATTTAGACGAAGTGTACCAACTCCCGCTTGACACAAACCGGTCGTAAGTTCATATTATGTAGCTATAGGGGAACAACTCGTCCACCTGGTAATCTGTCTGCTGCAGGAGGAAAGAATGGGTGTGATGTCAGGACGACAGACCAGGGAGTTTGTGGGAAAAGGCAGGTTATGGTAGTCGGCACATAATGTCTGGAGGTGCTTGGATGGCGAAAAATCCGAAATGTCCCAATTGTGATTTACCCACTATGAGAACCAAGGACTGGGCTTGCCAGTGGTGCGGACACCCGCTGGTTTCCGAGTCTTTTCCGCAGATACCACAAACCTATCAAGAAGTCAGAGCGGAGCGGATGAGCAAGCTGGAACCGTCGGAAACAGCGGAAACAGATGTGCCGACAGAGAATGCAAAATGCCCGAACTGCGATTCACCCACTATGAGAACCAGGGACTGGGCTTGCCGGTGGTGTGGACACCCACTGGTTTCCGGATCTTTTCAGCAGATGTCAAAGACCTATCAGGAAGTCAAGGCGGAACGGATAAGCGAGCTGGCGCCGTCGGAAACAGCGGAAACAGATGGGCTGGCAGAGAATGCGGAATCGGACACGTTTGAGGAAGAAGCCGAATCCGTTGCGGATGTACCGCCATCACCGGTTGTTGGCTCCAGCGTCGAGGTAGCGACGGAAATTGAGCCAACACAGGAGTCTGCACCTGTAGAAGAGCCCGAGCCTGAACCGGTAGCAGAGGTAGAAGAGACGTTGGAGGTTGAGGCCGAAGCAGCACCCGAGGCTGAGCCAGAACAGGAATCGGTACCCGAGCCAGTAGTAAAGAATAAGTCGAGGGGGAGGGAAGACTCTGAGACAATAACAGAAGTAACCGTCTCGGAACTATGCTCTTCTTATCAGAGCTATGGAATGGTGGGACATGATGAATTCAAGGACAGAGTCTTTCGGGTGACCGGTGTGGTGGCCAGTATCATAATCAAAGATACTGTTGACCAGTACTATGTTGCCTTGACTGGCAGCGAACCCCATCCTCTGGGAGATATCGACTTTAAATTTGAGAGGAAGGACGTGCCGGAGCTGAAACGATTGACAATAGGCCAGGGCTTGACAATACAGGGCAGGTACAACGGCTTCGTGACAAACATTATCCTGGCAGATTGTGTTATCTATCAACTATAAATAGTGTCGTTCTGCTAACACGAATCTCTCAGGCTCCGGTATAGAGAGCCTGAGGTGGCCCCTACCCTATCCTAAGGATAGGCCCTATCCTAAGGATAGGGGCCGCTATCTTCAAGGGGTCCGGTGTTAAGGATTCTACGATATCCTGTACTGGTGGGTTTTGGGGGTCCGCTAGCAGTTAAGGACCTGTTATTTTTCCCCGCCTTTGCATAAGCTCAAAGATAACACCGCCGGGCCCGCCACTGTCCAGGTATATCCACTGGCCCGGCCTCTGTATTATGATTTCAGCCCCCTGCTCTACCAGCTTGGCCGCTTCCCCATCTACGTCATCCACGAAAAAGCCCAGGTGGTGCAGGCCCTCTCCGTGCTCTTCAAGGAATTCAGAGTGAAGAATCTTGCCCTTTTTAATCTCTATCAGCTCAATCTCCAGGTCACCCATGTAAGCGAAGGCAAGCTTCACTTCTATAGGGTTCCCCTCGGCATCAGTACCGGTATTAGTAGTGAAAGTCCAGGGGCCAATGCCGAACATCCGTCCCCAGGTCTCGATAACCTTCTCGCAGTCCCTGACCACGATACCGATGTGGTCAACCGTCTCCAGTGTGAATTTGTGGGTTTCAGATTTTGTCATGGGAATAGGTCTCCTTTTGCTATTGCATAAATTATTGCTCTATGGCCTCAAGAGAACAGCTATGTTTTCGCCGCTGTAAACCGAATCAATTGCTCTCTGGCAATCATCAAAGGGTATAATCTCGGTAATCAGTGGTTTTGGGGCAATCTGTTTGTGAGAAATCAGGTACATTGCATCTGACATATTACCGCCCAGAATACCAAAAATCTTCAATTGTTTTACTGTCCATAGCATCGGGTTTACTTCCATCGGTGAGACAAAGCCAGCCAGTACGATAGAAGACCCTCCACGCTTTGCCATCTCGGCCGCCTGGTTCAATACTCTGCCATCACGAACACAAATGAGAATGGCATCAGGACCGTCCCCGGTTAACTTTACCACCTCTGAGATAACGTCGACTTCGTTGGCATTTATAGCGGCATCAACTCCAACCTCGAGGGCTTTGTCCAGGCGTGATTTCACCAGGTCAACGCTGATTACCGGTGCCGCACCGGCTACCCTGGCTGCCATCGCTGCCAGCAAGCCAATCTTACCTGCACCGATGACTACCGCCGACTGTCCCGGCCTTACTCCGGCGGTTGCCACTGCGCCGTTACCGGTGCAGAGTGGTTCCACAAACACCGCCTCTTCATCAGAAACATGGTCGGGTACTTTCATTATGCCAAGTGGGGCAGAAACAAAATACTCCGCCATGCATTTATAAGTTTCGTAACCTGGTGTTGCCGGCCCAAGTGGATTCGGTCTGCCTGCAAACGGTATGGCACGGTCTCCCACCGACCAACCGCTGACTCCTTCACCCACTTCAACCACCTCAGCCACGAATTCGTGCCCCGGTATTGAGTCCGGACGTATAATCATGCCTGATGAAGCAGGTAACTCCTCAATTTCCATCTCGGCAGCCATCCTGTGTCCCATAATAGCTCCCGGGTGTGTAACGCCTTGACTAATCATTCCGAAAGAGCCGTCAAGATACTCAAGGTCGCTACCGCAAATACACGCGTATTTCGTCTTCAGCAAGAGCCATCCAGGCTCTACTGTCGGTATTGGTATCTCTTTACACTCGATACGTCTCTTTTCTCCCGTGGCGACACAAGCCTTCATAGTATCCTCCTGTTTCCTGATTCCTGCGGCCTATTTAACCCGCTAACTTGTTCCTGTATGTAATTCCCCATTCCACTGTTGGAACTGTGGCTGTACCCATAGATATTGCGGGTGGAATCACTGACCGGACTAAAGAACCTGGTGGAAGCATGGGGATATGATATACCATTTACTTGCCCGATGCCATGTTCCGGATGCGGAAAAGTCAAAGGTCGATACTCACTGGCTTCACCAGCCCATTGTACTTACCAGTGCCTGGTTCGTCCAATATTGTGAGCTTTTCCTGTTCCCGGGGCGTGTCTTGACAAAGGACGAGTAGAAGGCAGACAATAGCAGTGGTATCAGACGTCATTGTATACTAACGGAGAGAACCTTAAAGCCTGGAACCTGCTGTTTGGCGGGAGGCTACTACTCAGTTGCAGAAATACCAGCTAGTATGTTCCGTGGGGTGAGACCCTTCGCTATGCTCAGGGTGACACGCCACTGGCTTCAGTGGCGCAGAATCTGAATTTTGCGCGGATTTGTACAACTAGATACTACTGCCACTCACACCCTTAGCAGCAACATAGGTGCGATAATTTATTCAAGGAGGAACGGAAAGACATGGAAGCACCATCACTGGAACTACCATCGAAAGAGGTACTGCTCAAGCTGTATCGTGACCTCCTCACTGCCCGGCGGGGGGAGGCGGAGATATTTGCTATCCAGAGCAAGGCTACCGGTCGAGGAAGCGGTCATAGGGGTCCCGGGGAGGAAGCTATCCCGATAGCTATCCTTAATAACCTGACTGAGACCGACTGCTTTCACCCCAATTTCCGGACGTACTTCTGCCACTTCGCCAAGCCGGGCTTCACTCTCAAGGATGCGATTGCCCAGAGCCTGGGGAGAAGGTCCGAGCACCCGCTCATATTCACGCCGGAACTCGGTGCGATGGGCAGCAGTGGCACACTGGGAGAAGCCTCGGTGAGGTACGTCGGCGCGGCCGTGGCCAACGTCATCCAGAAGACCGGCGACGTGACTGTCTTCATACAGGGAGATGGGGCCAGCAATCGGGCACCCACTCATGAGGCGATGGTGGTTGCTGCGGCCTGGCAACTGCCGATAATTTTCGTCATCCAGAACAACAAGTATGGTATGGGTACCTCCTGGCGCAAGTCCTACAACATCGAGGACCTGTCTGTCAGGGGTGCCGGTTATGGAATGCCGCACGAGACTGTCGACGGCAATGACATGCTCAATATGTACCTTGTCGCTAAGAAGCATATCGATCGATGCCGCGCCGGTGGGGGGCCGAGTCTCATCTGTGCTGATACCTGGCGAATGCGAGCACACTATGAGGGGGACGCGCAGATATACCGTCCCAAGGGCGAGGCGCAGGACTGGCAAAAGTATGACCCGCTTATGCGGTATGAGAAACAGCTCATGGAACTCGGCGTTCTGTCCCAGGAGGACGTTGACAGACTGGAGGCGGAAGTAATAGCAGAGATAAATACCACCATCGAGGAAGTCGAGTCTATGGCGGTGCCGTCGTCCTATGAGGACTTCATGGCCAGTGCAATCGACGGATTATAGGATAGGATAGGTAAGGAGAGAAGACAAATGGCCGAGATTAGATATATTGAAGCTCTCAATCAGGCGTTTCGAGAAGAGATGCGCCGGGACGAGAAGGTGGTGATATGGGGAGAAGACATCATATCCATGAACGATGTCCATGGTCAGACCCGGGATATATACGATGAGTTCGGCGGCGATAGAATTAAAGACACGCCCATCTGTGAGCTGGCTATTGCCGGTATGACCATCGGGGCTGCCTACAGGGGACTTCGGCCTATCGGTATCTACATGAATGCCGGTTTCAGCCTGTGTGCCTTTGACGGATTGTTCCTGAAGCTGGGCTGCAAGAGCGTCGGCCGATACGTTCCCGGTGATATTCCGGCAACTATATACGGTGTCATCGCCGGTCCGATTGGAGACGGTGATAATGACCATGGCATGTCGCCGGAGTCCCTCTACGCCCACGCACCCTACCTGAAGATAGTCATGCCGTCCACACCCTACGATGTCAAGGGACTGATGAAGTCGGCAATCAGGGATAACAACCCGGTAATGGTCTGGGACCATGCCTGGAACTTCTACCAGGGCCACAAGGACGGCAAGATAGAGCGCGGTGCCAATGTGCAGGAGGTTCCCGATGAGGAATACCTGATACCCTTGGGCAAGGCGGACGTCAAACGGGAAGGGACGGACATCACTATCGTGACTTACTCGTTCCAGGTACATAATGCCCTGGCTGCGGCCTATAACCTCGCCGAGGAGGGTATCAGCGCAGAAGTCGTCGACCTGAGGACAATAGTGCCCCTGGATGTAGACACGATTGTCGACTCCGTCAAGAAGACCGGCCGTCTGCTCATCGTGCACGAGGCGATGAAGCGTGCCGGGTTTGCCGGAGAGATACTGTTCAGAATAAGCGAACACAGTCCTGAGTTGATACCGTCGCTCAAAGCCCCGTTCAGGCGCCTGGCCGGGTGGAACCTGCCACTGGTCAACCGTCCGGAGCTTGTACCCACCATGGAGACCATAATGAGCACTGTCAAGGAGATGGTGTAAGGAGCAATATCAGCCGAAAGAGAGGAGCTAATACCGGAACATGCACGAAGTGAGGATACCCAATCTTGGGGCCCAGATAGATGATGCGGAGATAACCGAATGGTTGGCCAGCGAGGGCGCCAGGGTTGAGGTAGGCGAGGTGATAACTATCCTGGAGACGGAAAAAAGCAGCTATGACCTGGAGGCCAGCCACAGCGGCATCCTGCACATCATCACCGAAGTCTCAGATGATAGAATCTCCGTCGGAGAACTGATTGGCATAATCGCCGATTCCGATGAGGAGTACGAAAAAGCCAGGTCCAAGTGAGGACGTCATCTGAACCGGACCCCCGGCGGTACGTCCACTGAGTGTGAGCCTGGTTTCGAT
>DATKWT010000132.1 GCA_035529395.1 Dehalococcoidales bacterium
AGGGCCCGTAGCCAAGTGCGCCGTTCTCTGTTTGAACGATGCAGCCCTCCGGCACATACGAGACACACATCTGGGGAAGACCGATACCCAGGTTGCAGTATTCGCCCGGCTTTATCTCCCTGGCTGCCCTCATGGCAAGCAGCTCTTCAGTGAGTCTGTCCTTCATTGTCCGCCTCCTTGCCGGTCTTCATGCAAGGCTCTTTCAGCAGCGGCAGCCTCCTCTTCGGCCAGCCGGGTGAGAGCGTATGTAACTATCGCCTGGATTGTTTCCGGTCGCCGTTTCAGGCCGAACGGGTCATCATCAGGTATCCTGACAATACGGTCGATATACACCCCCGGTGTTACTACCGTTTCAGGGTCGAGTTCTCCGAGTTCTACAATCTCAAAGACCTCGGCGATGGTGTACCTGGATGCCATGGCAATGACAGGGTTGGCTCCTCGGGCCGAGCCCCGGTAGACCAGGTTACCCCTGGTGTCCGCCCTGGCGGCCTTCACCAGACCCACATCGGGCCGAAGCGGTTCCTCGAAGAGGTATTCCACGCCGCCAATAGTCCGCTTTTCCTTTCCCTTCTCCACGGTAGTACCTACGCCGATAGGGCTATAGAAACCACCCAGTCCCATAGCGCCGGCATGAAGTCGCTCAATCATGACACCATGCGTGGTGCTCTCTATTTCCAGCGTCCCGTCTTCCACCCGCGTACCAAGAAATTCGGCATTCATACTCCCGAATGCCCGGGTGCCCATAAAAGCGGTGATTATTTTCTTTATC
This sequence comes from Dehalococcoidales bacterium, assembly GCA_035529395.1. NCBI lineage: Bacteria > Bacillati > Chloroflexota > Dehalococcoidia > Dehalococcoidales > Dehalococcoidales bacterium. The sequence goes on from DATKWT010000132.1 coordinate 770, forward strand.
TGGGGAAGAAGTCCGGTCGGGTCGGCGAAGCCCATCTCTCCGAGCGTCGGCGGGACGGGGAGAAAATTGTTCATACAAACAGTCAGGTCCCTGACACCACGCTCAAGAAGGGCACGAAACAGGTACCCGGGACTGCCAGCGACACCCCAGAAGTGCGCGGCAATCATGTCGCCGTCATGGATTTCAGCCATTGCTTCGGCAGCAGTGCAAACCTTATTGTCCACTCGATACCTCCTCTCCCTGTTCTCCCGGCGGCAAGCGTGCCAGCCAAACAAGACAACCCCTGAGGCAGTTTCCGGCTACGTTTACTGCCAACAGGGATTGAGGTGCCCTGATTATCACACAGGAAAGTGGTACAGTTCAACCCACTGTACTCGTCAGGTACATCAATGACGCGCCATTGAGGACAATGGCGTGCCACTACCTAGTTGCACAAATCCGCGCAACATTTAGATTGCTTCGGTGTCTCTTCGCTTTGCTCAGAGCCCCGGCTCGCAATGACATGTGAACAGGATGAGACCCTTAGCTATGCTAAGGGTCTCGCTCCGCGGAACATACAAGAAAAGAATTACTCCTCACTGCTCTGAACGAGAGTACCCCACCGTTGGTAAGACCTGGGCTACGTGGCTCACGATATTAAGTCGCTGGCCCCACGATTTTGCACCGGCATGACCTTACCGGGAAGGCCTTGTCGCATTAGAATGAACCAGTTAAGGTGCAAAACCGAAGTTACCAGCATCGTGACATCGAGCAATATAGAGGTACGGAAAGGAGATATCATTGCGCCAGGTAACCGAGCGCCCGCTTTCACAGAGATACAGAGACGATTGGCCTCAGACAGGTGAGAGCCCTATCATCATGCTACAAGGCGTCAGCAAGTCCTACCGGGACTGTGTCGCCGTCGACCATCTGGACCTGGACGTCAGAGAGGGCGAAATCCTGGGTATCATCGGCCATAACGGTGCCGGTAAGACCACCATTCTCAAGATGATAACCGGCCTGATAAGTCCAACCGAGGGTAGTATCGAGATAATGGGCATGGACATCACCAGGGAAGGTACGCGTATCAAGAGCTTCATAGGGTACCTGCCGGAAGAGAGTCCATTCTACGAGAACATGACGGTCACCGAGTACCTGATGTTCTTCTCGGAGCTTTACCGCATCCCGCGCAGTGTGGCACGCGACCGAATCCACCGGTTGCTGGGCGTACTGAACCTGGCCGAAGAGAACAAGCTCACCGGCGAGCTCTCCAAGGGCATGAAACGGAAGGCAGCCATCGCCCGTACCCTGCTCCATGACCCCGGACTGCTGATACTCGATGAGCCAAACTCCGGGCTGGACCCGCTGACCTCTTTTTTCATTATAGACTATCTCAGGGCACTGAGGGACGAGGGTAAGACAATTCTTCTCAGCGCCCACAACCTGTTCCATATCGAGTACATCTGCGACCGTGTCGCCATCCTGAAGAATGGTCGACTGGTAATAGTTGATTCCATGGAGTCCCTCCGGCAGAGACTGGGAGAAAGGGAGTACGAGATAACCTTCAAGACGGCGGATGACCTGCCCTACGAAAAGAAGGGCGACAACTACATATTCAAGTCTGCCGATGTCGGACAGATGGCTTCACTGCTGCGGCAGGTCTCGGACAAAGGCTGGGCTCTGGTGGACCTCGCCATACGACAGTCCGCCCTCGAAGATATCTACGTGAAGCTGATGAACGGCACCGAGTTGGCTGCACCCGCCTCCGTGTAGGCCAGACCGCCAATGAAGTGCCCCACAGCTTGCTGTGGGGCATTACGGGAAGGGGAGCCGCCCTGCTCCGGGTCACGGAGCGGGTCCTGTTTTTCAACATGAGGAATATCCTGACCATCTCAAAGCGGGAAATCACCCGCCTGCGGACACGTTTCCGGGGCAGGTCAAGGGTCATTATCCTGCTTATCATCGGGCTGGCTGCATTCCTGTCTTATTTCGTTTCTCAGCAGGGGTTCATCCTCAGCAAGGAGTTCTACACAATTGGTGCCGGTCCGGATGCTCCCACGATATCGGACGCACGCTTCAATGTCGTTACCGTCGACCGTATCACGGGCTACACACTGCTGGCCGAGAAGAAGATAGATGTCTACATCAACGGTGGGGAGGTGGTCTGGCGAAAGGATGAACGGCGGTCACTATGCGCTGCCGGTGCACTGAAGCAGTTCCTAGAAAAGCAAGAGCTGTCCCGGATTGCAAATACATATGAGCTCGACAGGGCGTTCCCGCTTCGCGTCGAAGTCCACCATGTAGAGCTTCCGGAGGGCAATATCGCTGCCGCCAGCGCCGAGGTATCGTTCTGGGACCTGCTGGAATCAGCCGATAGTTCTCCTGAGTCAGGGCTCTCACAGGGGTCGTTCGACTCCACCGATATCGCGGTCCTGGCACAGCTGGAGGATTTCCAGAGTGGCGGCGGCGCACTGCCGGAGTTTAAGGCGGAGTTCGTCTCCGACGAAGAGATAATCATCCCGTCCCTGATGGACCCGCCAATTCCCCTCGCACAGGTGATGCTCGCCTTCTTCTATGTGGTGCCTATCTTCTTCATAAGCATCTTCTTCACAAGCAGCTTTATGGAGGAGAAGATTAACCGGAAGCTCGTTGTTCTTCTCTCTACACCGGTCACGCCTTTTCAGATTATCGTAGGCAAGATGCTGCCTTATCTCGGGTACTCGGTTATCAGCATCATCGTGATAACCCTGCTGCTCAAGGGCAGCGTCCCCCTGGCCCTGGCAATCTTCGTTCCCATCATGCTCTTTATCCTGTCCATATACCTGATGGTGGCCCTGCTCTACCGTACCTTCAAAGACCAGACGTTCTTCTCCCTGCTGGCGGTATCAGGCATCACCATCTACCTCATATTCCCGTCTATGTTCTCCGGGATAAGTGACCTCAGCTATATATCACCGCTCAACCTGGCAGTGGAGATGTACAAGGGAGAAACATTCGGACTGAGTGAGTATCTCCTCTCCACCACACCGATGTACCTTATCTTCGGGCTGGGGATGTTCATCGGGACACGCGTCTTCAACGAGGAGTACCTCATGGGCTTCCGACCGCTTCACCAGAAACTGGGCGAGGCGCTCCATCTTACGATAAACAAGAGGCATCCGCACCTGTCCATATTCCTCCTCAGCATTTTCGTCATCCCGGCGGTCTTCATGGTGCAGCTGGCCTCGATAGCTATTGCCTTCAATCTACCGATGGCCTACGCCATGGGTACCGTACTGGCGTTGTCCGTTGTCGTGGAAGAGATTGCCAAATCCGCCGGAATCGCTGTCCTCCTGCAGAATGGCGTGGTGAAGTCTACAAAGGCCGTGATTACTCTATCGTTCGTTGCTGCCCTGGGTTTCTTTGCCGGTGAGAAGCTGCTGCTTTATGTTGCCCTTAAGGTGATATCCGAATCCATGTTCACTACGGCTATCTTCGGTTCGGGTCTCCTGATAATGCCTCTGCTCGCCCACTTTATCTTCACCTCTTTCGTGTGCCTGATAACGGCCCGCTTCGGCGTGAAACGATATCCATTGGCGATAATCGCCGGTTCCGTCCTTCATATTCTGTACAATCTTACCGTAGTGGGAGTGCTATCATGAACAGGTTCTTCGCCATGGTACGGAGAGAACTGAAGTCCATTACGAAAGAGAAGACGATTATACTGGCCATTGTCATTCAGCTTTTCATTGCGTCTTTTTCCTCGGTCATCGTCACCGGTCTGATGGCATTCTACGACCCCGACTCCATCGGGCAAAGCACAAAAATGACAGTCACAGTAGGCGTAGTCGACCAGACCGACGGACCGCTGGTGGGAATACTGAAAAAGGAGAGTCTCAGGGTAAAGTCACTACCCGATGCCGCCAGTGCCGAGAGTGCCTTCCGGACCGGCCAGGTGGATACCGTCCTCCTTGTACCGGAGAAGGTCGGGAACGTGGTGAATATGAAGCTGATGCTGCCTGAGCTGGACTCCAAGGCAACCGTGATAATGATGGTACTCAAGGAGCCGTTGAAGCAATACGAGTCCTATCTACGCGAGCAGAACGGTATCGCCATGCAATATACGGACCTGCACGCCCGGACAGACACCAGCTACGAGTTCCTGTACTCGCTGATTCTGCCGATACTCATGTTCTTCCCCGCCCTGCTGGCAGGGAGTATCGTCATCGACACCGTGTCGGAGGAGGTTGAGAACAAGACACTGGATACCCTCCGCTCGGCACCGGTTTCACTCAACCAGATACTCGGGGCCAAGGTGTGTGCCGCGGTTATTACCGTGCTACTCCAATGTACGGCCTGGGCGCTGCTGCTGCGACTGAACCACCTGTACATAGAGAACCTTGGCCTGGTACTCTTGCTTAGTGTTACCATTGGTACCATCGTATCCGTGGGTGCTGCCGCCGCCTCGCTCTACTTCAAGGACAGGGAGAGGGCGCAGTTTGCCTACTCCATGGTGCTGGTGGTGATGGTCGGCCTGAGTTACCTGGTCAGTCCGTCACCATTCAGTCTGATGGCGAGACTGGCTACCGGCAGTCATTACACCGGTACCCTGGATGTGTTACTGTACATGGTACCCCTCATCGTCCTCGGTGCGGCATTCTTCAGGTGGTCGGGCAGATTGTTGTCGACCCAGAGTGTCCGCTAGTTCGGACAGGCAGGGTGTCATTGCGAGGAGCACCATGACGAAGCAATCTCCTGATAGCCACGAGATTGCCGCGCCTTCGCCTCGCTGCACACATCGTAAGGAAATCCCTCTGAGTCTCCCTTTGACAAAGGGAGAAGCCCTATATGGAAGGGGAGTAGCTTGCGAGGAGGGGCGCAGCCCCTCTTTCTTTTTTCTTCCCTCTTCCTCAAATGGGGAAGCGGGGTATTGGGGGATGGGGTCTCCGCCAGTGAGAAACTTCTCTTGGGCGGAAGAACGCTCAAGGGGGACACCCCCTTGGACCCCCGTTCCAGAAGGGGTTGCACCCCTCTGGACACCCCAAAACGGTGTGAAGTCATTCTCTGAGCAAAGGGTCTTTCGCACCTTATAGAATAGCGTGTTACCAGGGCAATGACTTCAGAAATAGCATGGGAGCGGGGAGTCTTAGCGGGGGTGCCTTTCAGAAGGGGCGCAGCCCCTCTTTCTTTTTTCTTCCCTCTTCCTCAACTGGGGAAGCGGGGTACAGGGGGATGGGGTCTCCGCCAGTGAGAAACTTCTCTTGGGCGGAAGAACGCTCAAGGGGGACACCCCCTTGGACCTCCGTTCCAGAAGGGGTTGCACCCCTCTGGACACCCCAAAACGGTGTGAAGTCATTCTCTGAGCAAAGGGTCTTTCGCACCTTATAGAATAGCGTGTTACCAGGGCAATGACTTCAGAAATAGCATGG
>DATKWT010000133.1 GCA_035529395.1 Dehalococcoidales bacterium
GGCTAAGAAGGTAGCCCTCACCGCATGCATGCGCAAGCTTCTCACAATCCTTAATGCCATGATTAAAGGTCACGTTCCCTGGAATGCTCCTGCTACAATTCTTGGACCCTGTCACTGACCATTAAGACAGTTGCTCTGGACTCCCCCTTTTTCATCGCCCTGTTAGACTCGAACCAGGATACGTGTTTACCCCCTGGATTCCAGCCTGCGCTGGAATGACATCAACATCCATCATACGTAAAGATATATACGAGACACTACACTAGTCCTGTTAGACAACCGGTCGTCTCTACGGCACCAGTCTGGTAAACTGCACCGGCTCGGTGCTGAGTGACATGATGCCCGGCAGGCGAAGAAAGCCAGTTTGCTTGACACCGGATGGTCAAAGTCTTAGCATATCGGCAACAGCCAATACCGGTTGCCCCGGCTGGAATACTCCGAGAGAGGAGAAAGGCGATGGCTGATGATATCGTGACTGAGGAGGGACGTATCTATGGTGGATGGCGTCGCGCCGTGAATGCGGCAATCCACTCCGAGGGTTCTATCCACGAGGATGCAACAGCGCAGAAGCTGGGAATGCGCGGCGGTGCCGTGGTGGGCATCGTCCACCTCAACCTCTTCCCGCCGCTCGTGCTCAAGACCTTCGGCCCCGAGTGGTTTGAGCAGGGCTGCCTGAGCATATTCTACACCTACGCCCTGCTTGACGGCGAGCAGGTCAGGGGAATCATGGACATTCCGCCCGAAGGTGTCAGGGATGTGCAGGTGGAGGCCTGGGCAGAAGACCCGGACGGGCGCACCGTGGGCAAAGGCACCGTATCCATCGGAGAACCGAAAGAGCTGCCATACCTGCAGGCGATGGAACTGAAGAACGCCGAGCCTGGAGAGCTCCGCATTCTCAACGGGATGAAAGCGGGTGACGAACTACCGTCCCGGGACGTGCTCATAACTCAGGAGACGGTGGACCGGGCACTGGAGACCATTACCGACCCCCTGGACTGGTACAGGGGTGACTCGCCCTGGGGAGGCGCTATCCTGCCTCCCAGCGTTATGTATGGCGCTATGCAGTTAGCACCGACAGAAACACGCGAGTCCGTAGGGTTCTTCGGGGCAACGGAGCTCCGCAACGTTAACGGGCCGGTCAAGGTCGGTGTGCCGTACCGGGCAAGCGGAAATCTGGTCTGTGTGGGGACCAGTCCCAGGACCGAGTACTTCTGGTTTGATTCAACGCTCAAGGAAAAGGAAGGTGGGAAGGTCATTGCCCAGATGCGTCATATGACCCGACTCATGAAGGCGTCCTCGCCTCTGTATCAGGAGGAATAAGGCCGGTCCTGTCCACCGGGACAAACACTGTGGGAGGCCAGTGCAGGTTATGCCGGCCTTCCCGGTAGCCGTACCTGTAATACGCTGACAAGTCCGGGGTATACGAGCTTAATTCACTCTATAGCCGTACTTGTCTCGTCTTTATGTCACGCAATACCGAGAGCATAAATATCTCCATTTAATGCTTGACATTCTCTGACGATGCTCATACTATGTAGACGAGTTATGCGCTTGAATGTATTCATCGTTAACTACCTGGACTGTGGCTATCCCTTTGCGCCACAAGAATATCCTGTGGCACAAACATCACTTATAGAACCCGGACCTGAAAAGCCACTGGCCTACCACCCATTTCTCACTTCTGCCTTTAAAGACGTCTCCGCAGGGATTTCAGCATAGCATGACGAAAGGAGGTTCAATATGACTACGGAGAAATCGGAAAACCTGGAAGCCCTCAGGCGAGAAGTACGCGCCTGGCTAAGGGCGAATCTCCCCGAGGGATGGGGAACACCGGAGTACAAGCCACCTCCATCATATTCCAGAGAGCAGCACGAGCAGGGTAAAGAGTGGACAAGGAAGCTGTACGATGCCGGCTACACCGGGTTCGGCTATCCCAAGGAATATGGTGGCATCGAACGCTCCCGTGCCGAGATAGCCGTCATCCGCGAGGAACTGGGCCGCACCGGAACACCCGGAGGGCCGTTGTCCCTTGGTATGCTTGTGGGGGCACCGGCTATCCTGGCTCATGCCAATGAAGAGCAGAAGAAACGTTACATACCGAAGATACTGAGTGGCGAAGAGAGCTGGTGCGAGGGATTCTCGGAGCCTGATGCCGGTTCGGACCTGGCCAACGTTCAGACTACAGCCAAGAGAGATGGTGACGAGTGGGTGGTCAACGGACAGAAGTGCTGGACCAGCATGTGGGAGTTTGCTGACTGGAGCCTGCTGGTTGCGAAGACAGACCTCGAAGCTCCCCGGCACAGAAATCTGACCTACTTTGTCTTCAGCACCGATACCCCCGGTTTCAGTCGCAGGCCGCTGCGCCAGATGTCGGGCGAATCCGAGTTTGGTGAGATGTTCTTCGATGACATGCGCATTCCCCACGAGAACATGATAGACGAAGAAGGCAGGGGCTGGTATGTTGCCATGACCGCCCTGATGGCGGAGAGGAGTGGTGGCGGCGGCTTCGAAGGGACAGGTGGTGCTCTTGCTGGCATCGGTATGGAAGGCCTGCTTGACGCCGACAGCCTTGTCAACCTGGCTAAAAACACCAAACATTACGGCAAGTCGGTCTGGGAGGATGAAGCATTTCGGCAGAGGATAGTCCAGATTGCCATCGAGACCCAGGCCATGAGATGGAGTGGCACGCGCATGGCCGCCAAGATGCGGAAGGGACTACCCCTGGGTAATGAAGCCTCCGTTTTCAAGAACTTCCAGGCGGAGATGAGACAACGCCGGGGCGACCTTACGATGGAGATTCTGGGGGCATACTCCCAGATGGTGCGGGGCTCATCACGGGCAGTGAACAACGGTACCTGGGTATATGACATGCTCCGGTCACGCGGTGCTACCATCGAGATGGGCACCTCGGAGATTAACCGAAACATTATTGCCGAGAGGATACTGGGCCTGCCCAGATAATAGATTTCGGCACCCGATAGTACCAGATGCGGGTTCCGATTCAATAGAAGGAGCAATGTTATGGAATTTATCCTTAATGAAGAGCAGGAAATGCTTAAGACGATGGCCAGAGACTTCCTCGAGAATGAATGTCCCAAGACACTCGTCAGGCAGATGATGGAAGATGAGGTGGGCCATTCTCCTGAGTTGTGGAAGAAGATGGCCGAGGTAGGCTGGCTGGGCCTGGTCTTTCCGGAGAAATACGGGGGTTCCGAGATGAACTTCAGGGACCTTACCATCCTCTGTGAAGAGATGGGGCGTGCGATGATGCCCGGCCCCTTTTTCTCCACTCTGCTTCTCGCAGGTATACCCATCCTGGAAGCCGGTACCGAGGAACAGAAACAGGAGTTCCTTCCCAAAATAGCCAGCGGAGACCTGGTCTGCACCCTGGCCGTACTGGAAGAAGACGGCGACTTCTGGCCGGACGCCGTTCAGGTAAAAGCTACTCCCCGTGGTGGTGACTACATCATCAGCGGCACCAAGATGTTTGTCCCCGATGCCAAGGCGGCAGACTACATCCTTGTGGCCGCCCGTACCGGGCGCAGCACCAACCCCGAGGAAGGTATCACCCTCTTCATGGTGGACGCGGCCGAATGGGGTGTCTACGTAACGCCGCTGCTAACTATGGATGAGACCAGAAAGCAGTATGAACTCATGCTCAACAGGGTAGCAGTCCCGGTCAGCAACATCATCGGTGAAGTGGACCAGGGATGGCCTATCCTTGAAAGCATGGCACTCAAGGCACGGGCAGCATTATGCGCTGAGATGGTCGGCGGCGGTGAGTGGGTGCTGGAGACAACCGTCAACTACGCCAAGGACCGGATTGCTTTCGGTGTACCCATCGGCAGCTTCCAGTCCATCAAGCACAAGTGTGCCGATATGTACAGTGGACTGGAATACGCCAGGTCACTGATGGAGTGGGCAGCCGAGGTGATAAAGGACGGGGCCCCGGATACGCAAATAGCCGTTTCCATGGCCAAGAGCTACTGTGGTGACGTCTATAAGGCGGTCTGCGGCGAAGGAATCCAGCTACACGGCGGCATAGGTTTCACCTGGGACCATGATATGCACCTCTATTTCAAACGGTCCAGGGCAACAGACTCGGCCTTCGGCGACTCTAATTACCACCGGGGGGTAATTGCCAAGAAATTTAGTTGATGCCTGTCTGTCGGATGGGTTAGTGTTGACCGGATAGAAGAGAGATTGCAT
>DATKWT010000134.1 GCA_035529395.1 Dehalococcoidales bacterium
AATTTTGTGGCATCTCACAACGATACCTATCCTGACACACTGCTAGATGACTCTATCACAGAGCCGTTGGATCCGCATTGGGGCCCGTAGATATATAAACGTGTGCAATGAGGTGGGGTGCTCTTCCCCGGATAAGGAAGAGCACCCCATGCCAACCAGAATAATCAGTGTCGAGAGGAACCCAGGGATAGAAAAAGGATGTACAATCCGGTGAAAAAATTGCTATTCAGCCTAATGGCGGTTGCATTGTGCTCAGGCATGGTCGGTTCTTCCTTTGCGTACTTCACCGATGTGGAGACGAGCACCGGCAACACCTTCACGGCGGGTACTCTGGGGCTGGAAATAAAAGACGACAGTACGTGGGACCCTGATCCCTGGGGCGACGGAGTTGACCAAACCTGGAAAATGGACCTTATGGAACCCGGCGTTAGCTTTGTAACTAATTATGTCGCTATGCGGGAAGTCGGCTCTATTCCGGGAGACCATATCGAAATAAGCTTCAGTAACACCATTGACGAACAAACCGACCCTCCGGGATTTAACCCGGTGGAAACGGATTCTAATCCAGTTTCTGAGACAGAGGACTTGGCTAAATGGCTCGAGGTTATGTCGATGCTATACTCCAGCAATGACCTGAAATGGGAAATAACCGGCTCCGGTTTTACTCCTGGCTGGGATATCAATGGCAACGGCTGGTTGGACCTCGATGATCTGGCCCGTTCGCCAGCCATCATCGCTGACCACGGTCCACTGGACGATCTCAACCCTCCTCACCTTACCGGTGGAGAAGCGTCTTTTCACATGACGGTGATGTTCCATGCTGAAGCTACCAATGACATTCAGGGAGATATACTGACCACTATCGTTTCCTTCACCCTGAACCAGCACAGCAGCCAGTAAAACTTGCTCCCGTGGCTGAATTTATTTCGGCTCGCTAACACAGGGGCGCCCCCCGCCGGGGCGCCCTTTCGTAAGCTGCGCCCGCGGGTATATAATGCCGGCGGGGGGCTTGAGATTTTATGTAAGGCGGGTCTATACTGTACCTGACCGAAAAGCCAAGTGCGGGGGTGTAACCTGAAAAAGCTCATAGGTTGGCTCGGCTGGGCAATGCTGGGCGTGGTGCTGGCGGCGGTCGCCTTCGTCGTGACGGCGGTCCAGTTCGGCTGGGAGTTCAACGCCGTGCTCTCCGGCAGCATGGAGCCGGAGCTCGGCGTGGGGGGACTAGTCGTCTTTAAGCCCGTGGACGGACAGGATGTCGTCGCCGGAGACGTCATCTCCTTCAAAATCCCCGGCATCGATACGCCCATCTGCCACCGGGTGATTGACCGCCAGGAGACCGCTGACGGTCCGCTCTTCCAGACCATGGGTGATGCCAACGAAGAGCCGGACATCAACCTGGTAAGCGCGGAGGACGTCAATGGCAAAGCGGTATTCTATCTTCCCTACGTGGGCTACCTGGGCCGCCTCTCGCAGTCCGGCATGACCCCGCTAAGGGTGTTGGGTAAGAACCTCCCGGCGGCGGTGCTGGTGATCCTGGTGATGGGGATGGCCTTCATCGGCTTAACGCTCAAAGACATGTGGATAGATATATTCCGTCCATCAAAGAGATTACGGCAAGAGGCACTTAAACGACGCAAGGAGAGGCTTCAAAGACAGAGGAAGATGTTTGGCGTCGGCTAGTGCTCCCGTCATCATAGGGACACGATACGTGAGTGGATGCGCAACCATATGAGAACCAGGAAGGCCGCTGAATGAGGGGCGCAAGACTCAAGAGTATCCTTCTGGGTGTGCTGGGGATTCTGCTCGTCAGCGTGATGATGGGCGTGGCCTACGCCAGTCCCGGCAACACCGACGATGGCCATCACGGGGATTCTTGCCTGGATGACGGCATAGATTTGAAGCTCAGAGACCAGGACGAGCCATGGCAGGACGGTGTCGTGGCAACCTGGACAGCCGCCAATATGGCGCCCGGCGACGAATTCACCTTTGAAGGGAGCCTTGTTGGTTTGCGGAGTGACGGCTACGGAAAGGCGGCCATTACCTGCCTCTATGAAGTAGTCGAGGAATCTCCGCAAGCTGAAGCCGATACCGACCCGCAGACCGACCTGCACCCCGACAGCATGGCCAGGGAGATGGTGATTTACCGATTCACCTACTCCAACAATGCCTGGCAGATCGACTTGCTAACCGGAGAGCTGACGAGAACACCCTGGAGAAGGAGCATAGCTCCGGTGGTCTACACCGATGACGACTGGCAGCTTCAAGACGTTGACGGCGATGGTAGCATAACATTCTACGACCTTGAGCAAAGCCCGCTAACCAACCTTCCATCGCCTCGGCGGGGCGGAACGCGTCTTGAAATGAGTGTCAGGTTCGATCAGGACGCCGGGAATGAGTTCCAGGGCGATGCTTTTGACCTGACGGTGGTTTTCTCCATCAAACCAAGGTAAGATGGGAAAAGGCTACCCTTGGCACTCCCGGTTCTAGAGAAAGACAGTAGCAAAGGGGTGAAAAGAGTGTCTCGTGAGATGAGAATAGGCCTTGTGTCTGCTAGTCTGGTCCTTTTCGTCGCTTCGCTATTTGGCGTCTATCAAGCCTTCTCTCGGCCTACTGCGACGGAAGAGCCCTTGATGCTTGAGTACCGGCACGAGGGCAGGTTCGACTATCTCGCCTACAGCAGACCCAGCTATGTATACGGCACTTCTGAATCCCCACTGGCGAGTTCGAGATACCCCATCAAGCTCATTGAGAGCCTCCACATGACCTATAGCTATCACCCGGACGAGACTGCACCCCAGGAGGTGGAGGTTACGGCAGTCCTGGAGAACCCGGGGGTATGGCAGAAGACAATTGTCCTGGTGCCGAAGGCAACCCGGACGGGAGACTTCACCCTTTCTTTCACGGTAGACCTGGCGCACTTCCTGGAGGTGGCACGGACTATCGAGGAGGAAATAGGTGTCTCTCGTGCCTCGGGATATGACGTGACAATCGTGGCCAGTGTCTCTGATGCCGAAGCGGACGATAAGCTCACGGGCCAGGATTCAAGTCACGCTCTGCCTATGAAGCTAACAGGGTACTTTATTGATGTCAGTGGAGACCTCGTTCACAGATATGGAGACTCCTATGGAGAGTTCGACTACACAGTACAGCTGCGGCCAAGTACTCTGTTCGATTCCACGACCTTGAAGCCCCCGAAAACCCCCGAAGATGCCAGCACCAAGACCCTGGGGCCGGAAGACACAGTCTTCCTCAAGCTCCTGGACGGGATGGTCTTCAGTTTCTCCCATTGGTTGCAGGCTGATGTCCCAATTACTCTGCTTGAGGAAGAGGTGGAGATTACCGCCACGATTGAGTTCCCGGGGAAATGGTCCAAGGTCGTTGTTCTCGTCCCGGCAACGGAGATAAGCGGGCCTCTGGCTGTCAGCTTTCCCCTCGACCTGCGCCGGTTTACCGAAACCCTCGATACCATTCAACAGGAAGCGGGAATCTCTGCTTCAGCACGCAGCTTGACCATTAGCGCCAGGGTCCGCACATTGGCTCAGACGGAGCTCGGACTGATAGATGATGAATTCGCCCAGAGTATGGTGACGGATTTGAGTGGTGACGTGCTGAGATGGAGCAGCGACCTGGAGAAATCCGAGCCTCGGTCTCTCGAGACGACGCAAACCACCCGAAAGCAGGAGAAATATCTAGGCATGCTGGTGGCACAGGCAAGGATTCTGTTCTCCAGTCTGGCTGCTATCAGCGGCGGCCTGCTCGGGTTTTCCCTCCTGGTGTATCTCAGGCCCCGGCCGGGGGGACCTACAGAGATTGAGAGAAAAGCAGAACGAGTTGCGAAGAAGTACAAGGACATAATTGTGGACACGAAGGACTTGCCGGTGGTCGTACCTGGTGAGAACGTCGTATTGCTAGATTCTCTTGACGACCTGATTAAGGCTGCCCAGGGACTTCTCAAGCCGGTGCTACACAAAGCGGAAGAGGGAAGGCACGTCTACTGCGTGCTCGATGCCGCAACGCGCTATGAGTATGTGTTGACAGGGGAGACTGCTTCTAAAGGCGATACGCCGAGAAAGGAAGCGTGACCCGGGCTGCGATATCTCCTGCTTCGCATCCATCCTTCTGGCTTGTCTCATCTGTGCTGGCTCGTCCCTAGCGCAGTCTTGACGGTCGAGGGACATCAGGGACAACGTGAGGGCTATCTTGGGCGGGCAGTACGCGTGTAAGGTGAGCAACCGTACGGATTATACATGAAGCCAGAGGCTCAGCGTGATACCCGCGTGCCGGGTCTGTCGCAGGAGCTTCGCTGCACAGAAGACTGTTTCGTGCAACCGATGACACAATAGCCTATAATGTTACCCTCGGAAGATAAAAGAAGAGGCTGGGCATCCCGATACCGGGAAAATCCAGCCTTATTCTATAATGGCTATACCAGCAAAACCTAGCTCTTACTGATTCCAGTTTATCACCAAAAGTGCACTTCCACTTAACAAGGGGAAGGGGCGCCTCTCAGAAGAGGCGGGGCGCCTCTCAGAAGAGGCGGGGCGCCCCTCAGAAGGGGCAGGCCTCTCTGGACTCTTCATTTTTCAGCACCCTGCTAGTCCCTCTTTTGAGCGAGCAGGCAGGCCCTACTGCGACTGTCCCAGTGCAGGTCAATGAACTTGAACCGTGAATAATTATCGAGCAATTCAGTGGTGGTGAAAAAGTGGTGCGGAATCCCGCTCTCAAGATGGTCGGTCAGGAGATAGGTGCCCGGTTCTATTTCGTGTCCATTGCGAAAGTGCAGCGGTCCCGGAGGTCTGCATCCGCCGACCATCACGAATAGCCACCCGTCATCTCTGAGAATCCGATGAATTTCACCAGTCGTCCGGCGAATATCATCCAGGGTGCCATGATTGATGACCTGAAACGATATTACGGCGTCAAAGGAGCCGCTACGGAAAGGGATTGCCGTCATATCAGCGCAGGCCATCTCAGCGGACAGACGCCTCTCAGCGAGCCACTTCCCGGCCAGACGTAGCGCGGTCGGAGCGTAATCAAGCCCATACATGCCGTAGCCCAAACTGGCGAAGTAGACGAGGTGGCGTCCGTTACCGCAACCCAGGTCAAGGACACGTCGCGCGCCATTCTTATGGAACAGCCGGTGAAGAGATTCTACGTCCTCGTGGGGTATCTTGCGGTCTTGATGAGCAGGGCTTTGCCTGTAAATGTGTTCCCAGCCGCTGGTTTCTTTTGCCATATCGACCGGCTACCGGCCTTTGTACACTGCTTTTCGCTTCTCGCGAAAAGCGGCGACACCTTCCCGGTGGTCTTCGGAGCCGAGGGTGATTGTCTCACAGGCGGCGGCGATACCGAGTGCGGTCTCGAACTCCATGTTGAGACCCTTGTAGACCTGCATCTTGGCCAGCCTCATCGCCAGCGGCGGGCCATCGGCAATCCTGGCGGCCAGGACCATCGTTTCTTTCTCCAGT
>DATKWT010000135.1 GCA_035529395.1 Dehalococcoidales bacterium
ATCACCCTGTTAGTGGAGGGAAAGGGCTCATAGCTCGTAGTGTATAATTCATTGTTAATGGTTCCTGCCGGGGAACAATACTTACTGACTCTTTCCGGGAAGTTTGGTTATAGTACAAGACAATCAAACATCCCGATGGTCGTTAAGTATAATAACAGATACCCGGAAAACGAACTCCTGTTGAAAGCTAGCAATCCAAGGAGGTGACATACTATGCTGGAACCATTCTTCTTTGCCCTGGGAATTGTGAATAGTACCTTCTTGATTTTCATCTTTCTCATTAGAAAGAATCGATTCGCTCTCTTAGAGCGAATCGGGTGGTTGTATTTGCTCTTGGCGATTCCAGCCGTTTATGGTATTTTCTTGGTCTTTCAGGAGCAGAAGGCAGTACAATATAGTATCTTCCTAGGGATTTTCTTAGCATTCTTAGCTCTAGAATGGCTGTTTGATTACGTTTTGAAAATCAATTTTCGAGAGAACTGGAAGAAGAATTGGAAATGGGTAATACCCTATTTGGCTTTATACTATGCGATGAATTACGGATTTGTGGTAATGCCGTGGAAAACCCATTTACCATGGGGGCTCGTCATGCTCTGTCTTTTTATCATCCAGATAATCACGAATTTGAGGAGTCACCCCAAAATAAGTGGTTAAAAAATCTTTAAATTGCAGAAGCTGGCAAAATGCTTACGTACTCTTTTTTAACGGAAGAATTATAGTGCAAGACAATCAAACATCCCGATGTTTGTCCAGTGGTAGTAATTGGAAGAGAACGGCAACACTCCTCCTGGCCTCCTGTCCCCTCACGTGCCAGCAGGTGCGAATTCCTTGACATAACCTGAAAAACAAATCGAGCCTGTTAGCTGTGATTTGTTTCCCGAAATTTTATTATCACTTTGCCAGGAGTCTTGAAGCGTGCAACCGATACCCCGTTTGCCATGCGCCGGAGCCATGATGTATCCCCGCAACAGGATACTTTAAGTACTGCACCCCGCACAATTTGTATTTGGCATTGCTGATGGTATAATTACTGTAGAGCGGCCGTGCGGGTGGGGGCAGATGGTGAAGGACTTCGAGCTCATGGAGCATACCGCCGATGTGGGCATTGTGGCCTACGGTGCCGGCATTGCTGAGGCGTTTGCCAATGCCGGCCGGGCCCTCTTCAGCCTGATTACCGAACCCGACGGTATTAACGAGACAGAGTACCGCGATATCGAGGTAACCGCGCCTGACCGGGAAAGCCTGCTCGTAGCGTGGCTGAATGAGCTTATCTTCCTGTTCGATGCTGAGGGCATGCTCTTCAAGCGGTTCGACATCACTAATCTCAGCACTACCCGACTCAAAGCCAGAGCCTATGGCGAGGTCGCTGACATTTCCCGTCACATACTGAAGGTGGGGGTCAAGGCTGCCACCTACCACATGCTCGAGGTCGACAGCAGCAACGGCAGCCGCGTCCAGGTATTGTTTGACATATAGCCGGGCACACGGAGGTGAAGATGATGTGGCGAGAGACGCTGAACCGGCTCGACGACTACTGCTGGGAGATACCCACAAGCTACAAAGAGGGCATGAGAGTGTCCGGCCGGGTCTTTGCCAGCGAGTCCATGCTTGACCACATCCTCCAGGAACAGGTCTTCCAGCAGGTGGCCAACGTGGCCTTCCTCCCCGGTATCGTCGGGCATTCTCTGGCCATGCCGGACGTCCACTGGGGTTACGGCTTTCCCATCGGTGGAGTGGCGGCTACCAGGGTATCCGACGGCGTCGTGTCACCGGGCGGGGTAGGGTTTGACATCAACTGCGGCGTCAGGCTCCTGACAACGAGTCTTACCGCGGAAGAGGTAAGTCCGAAGATAGAGTCGTTGACTGCCGAGCTCTATACCAACGTGCCTTCCGGACTGGGCTCTAAGGGCAGGCTGCGTGTAAGCGAGAAGGAACTGGACGAGGTCATGGTTAAGGGCAGCCTCTGGGCAGTGGAAAAGGGCTATGGTGAGCCGGCGGACATCGACGCCACCGAGGAGTCCGGCTGCATCAGGGGGGCCAATCCGGAGAAGGTCAGCAACAAAGCCAAACAGCGCGGGATACCACAACTGGGGACTCTGGGCTCAGGCAACCATTTCCTCGAAGTGGAGCGGGTGAGCGAGATATATGACCGCGATGCTGCCCGGTCGATGGGTATCGAGGAGGTGGACCAGGTGGTTGTCATGGTGCACTGCGGTTCTCGGGGCTTGGGACACCAGGTCTGCACGGACTACGTCGCCACGCTGGGGAATGCGGTGAGGAAGTATGCCATCAACCTCCCCGACCGCCAGCTTGCCTGCGCACCGATTCAGTCGCCGGAGGGGCAAGCCTACCTGGAGGCCATGGCCTGTGCCGCCAACTACGCCTGGACTAACCGGCAGTGCATCGCCCACTGGGTCAGGGAGTCCCTGGTCAAGGTCTTCGGCAAGAGCCGCCGGGAACTGGGACTGGCGCAGGTCTACGACGTGGCCCACAATATCGCCAAGATAGAAGAGCACACCGTGGATGGGGAGAAACTCACCGTCTGCGTCCACCGCAAGGGTGCTACCCGTGCCTTCCCGCCCGGACACCCGGATGTTCCTCAGGCTTGCCGGGAGATAGGGCAACCGGTACTGATTCCCGGCGACATGGGTCGCGGCTCTTACATTGCCGTGGGTACCGAGACCGCCATGAAGATGACCTTTGGCTCCACCTGTCACGGTGCGGGCAGAGCACAGAGTCGGTCGGCGGCCAAGCGGAGCCAGCGGGGTGCCGATGTCGCCAGGTCACTGGCTGCCAGGGGAATAACAGTCAGGGCAGGCAGCATGGGCGGCCTGGCCGAGGAGGCCCCCGAGGCCTATAAGGACGTGGACGAAGTAGTTGACGTGACCCAGAGGGCGGGCATTTCCCGCAAGATAGTGAGGACAATACCGATAGGTGTCATCAAGGGTTAGTAAAAAAGGAGGTAACCAAGAAATGGCAGACGTGGAGCAACTGGTAAAAACAACTCTCGGCGAAATCGAGCGAATCCTTTCGACCAAGGCGGTGGTTGGTGAGCCAATGACCATCGAAGGCAACACCATCATACCGCTGGTTAGTGTGGGATTCGGCTTCGGTGGTGGCGGTGGTTCCGGCGGAGGTAAGGATAAGACTGAGGGTAGCGGTACCGGTACCGGCGGCGGAGGAGGAGTCAAACCCCTCGGCATCATCGTCGTCAATGCAGATGGTGTGAAGATTGAGCCTATCAGGGGGGCATCGGCTGCTGTGGTCGAGGCCGTAGCCGATGGTATCGCCAGGATGATGGAGAAGCGCCGGGAGAAGAAAGAAGATTAGGCGGTAAAGAGTGCTTGCCCTGTACATTATTGCGGGCATTGTTCTGCTGGTCATCCTGCTGTTCTCCATACCGGTCGACCTGGCGTTTGACGTCGCGACGTACCAGAGAGGCGGCGGGCGGTTGAGGGTGGGCTGGTTCTTCGGGCTGGTGGGGAAGGAGCTGCTGCCCGGCAGGAAGAGACGCCTGCCGAAGGTGAAGAAGGCCGGGGAGGTCAAAAGAGCCAAGAAGAAGCCCGACCTGGCTCTTCTCATCCCGGTGCTCAGGACCAGGGGACTGGTGGCCGGGGTAGTCCGTCTGTTCAGACGGATATTCCGCAGCCTCCACGTTCGGGAGCTGGATGCCAGCCTCCGGTTGGGCCTGCCGGACCCGGCAGACACCGGCCTGATGTACGGCCTTTGCTGGCCTGTTTTTGCCTTTCGCGGCTTCTCCAGCGCCGTCCGGTTCCGGATGGAGCCTGCTTTCGAAGGGCCTGTCTTCGAGGCGGACCTGAAGGGAAGTGTGAGGGTCTATCCGGCACAGGTGGCGGCAAATGCCGTCCGTTTTGTCCTTTCTCCCCCGGGTCTGCGCGTTATCAGGTTGATGGTGGTATCACGGTGGAAAAAGAGGAAATAAGCGCCGGCGAGCGCATTACCGTTGGGCAGGTGACTCTGCTGCCGATTCTGCGGACGGTGGCACATTGCCGGAAGGGCAGTCGTGGCATCATCGGCTCTGGCTCCAGGGATGTCCTCGGCGTGGTGGTGCTATCACCTGCAGGGCACCGGGCCATCAGCGTGGCCGGTGAGGAAGTGCCTGTCGAGCACTACGCCAGTCAAGTGCCGGAGATTGAGGAACTACTCCGGGGCGGATAGTCGGTACGCCGGCCGGTTAGGGGGTTACCAGGGAAGCTCGTCCGCGTCTACTTCAATGGCATTCTCGGCTTCTGGAGGCAGCTCGATGGAGACCGGCTGGTTGTAGTCACTGATTACGAGAGTCATAGTGATATCCATAGTGGTGTCCGAAATCGTCATCTCCATATCCATTGCTGCCTTGCAGAGAAGGAAGTTATCAATGGTAATCCACTGCTTTGCGGAGTAATTACGTGCTATATCACGGATGATAGTTTCTTCTTCGAGGGTGGGTACTGGCACCCCGGTTGCAGCCATCTTCTGAGACACGAATTCCCAGAGTGCATCAGGGTTCGGAACCAGCTCGAGTACGTAGCAGACTTTTCCTGCTACTGTCTCAGTTCCAATAAGCTTGACTTCAGAAAGTCTCAGCAGGTCTACCTGGTCCTCAACCTGCGTCATCTGTCCATGCATTTCCGGGGGGATATCAGATTTGACCCACATTGAGATATTGCCCAGTGTCGGTATCTCCATCAACGTGTACATAGTATCATCGACGAAGTACATATCCATGTCCGCTTCGATTGTGGCTTCACCGGGAGAATCTATGGTGACACTCATCTCCACCTTTCCATCCTTGCTGATAACGTTAACCGCACCGGTTATTTTCGATACCATCGATGCTTCAACAGTTTCTCCATTCTCTTCGCCGGCTATGTCCACCGTCAAGTCCACATCAAATTCGAGGGTCGTTATATTTGTGAGGTAATCGACCGCGTTTTCGACTATTTCTTCTACAGAGGGAGGACTTGTTATGGTTTCCACGATTGCTGTCTGGCACCCCAACAGGGGAAAGGACAATAAAATTACAAGGGAAATTACGGCTATTAACGACTTCATTTGCCCGACCTCCTCTCCTCAATTATGGTAACAGGTAGTGCACATACATATACGTACAAATGAGGTACATTTACTTCAATTCTAATGAAACGAGTACCTGGTGTCAAGGTGCGGGAGCCTTGTTGTGGACGGTTTATTCCGGAGATACGGTATTGTCCAACTGTCCGTGCTTCACCAGCCAGTACTCCAGGCTGTCGGCCAGTGCCAGCCAGCTGGCTTCGATGATATTGACGGAACTGCCCACCGTTCGCCAGTCGTCGGTGCCGTCACTGGACTCGATGAGGACGCGCACCTGCGACTCGGTACCGGTGCTCTCTTCGAGGATGCGGACTTTGTAGTCGACCAGCTTGATGGCGGAGAGGGCGGGGTAGAACTGGAGCAGGGCCTTGCGCAGCGCCTGGTCCAGGGCATTGACCGGGCCGTTACCTTCGGCAACGGTGTGCATGATGTCAGGGCCGACCCTCACTTTAACCATCGCCTCGGCAAGCGTCTCCTCAGGGCCTTCCCCGGTGGGTGTGCGCCGCCTCTTCTCCACGAGCACCATGAAGTCGACCAGTTCAAACGGCGGCTGATAGTCGGGCCGGGCGCGATGTACCAGCAACTCAAAGGAGGCCTCGGCGTTATCGTACTGGAAACCGCGGCTCTCCAGCAGCTTGACCTGTTCCAGCAGTTTCTGTACCTCAGCGCCCTGGAGGGGCATGTCCAGCCCGCGCTCCCTTGCTTTATAGATGATGTTGCCCTTGCCGGATAGCTCGGAAACGACCACCCTCAACCGGTTTCCGACCACAGAAGGGTCAATGTGCTGGTAAGCGTCCGCCCACTTGGTGACACCGGAAACATGAATCCCGCCTTTGTGGCTGAAGGCGCTCAGACCGACGTACGGCAGTGAAGCGTCCGGCATGAGATTGGCGGCCTCACTGACAAGGTGGGAGACCTCGGTCAGGCGGGCCAACTGGGCATCGGTGACGCAGTCAACGCCCATCTTGAGTTTGAGGGTGGGGATGATGGTGCACAGATTGGCGTTTCCACAGCGCTCGCCGTAGCCATTGATAGTACCCTGGACATGGGTTGCCCCGGCTTTGACTGCCGCCAGAGTATTGGCCAGTGCCAGACCGCCATCATTGTGGGTGTGGATGCCTGTTTCCACGTTTGTTGATTTCACCGAGGCCTCTACCGCCCGCGCTATCTCTTCGGGTAGAGCACCGCCATTGGTATCACAGAGTACCAGGCAGCTTGCCCCGGCCTCGGCGGCCACCGACAGGCAATGGAGGGCGTAGTCCGGGTCACTCTTGAAGCCATCAAAGAAGTGCTCGGCGTCAAAGAAGACGCTCAGACCCCGTTCCTTTAGGTACTGTATTGATTCGGCAATCATGCTCAGGTTCTCCTCAAGGCTGGTTTCCAGCACCTGGGTAACCTGCTGGTCTGAGCACTTACCGACGATTGTGGCTATCTCTGCCCCCGATTCTGTCAGGGCAATGAGGTTACCATCCGTCTCCGCCCGCGTTTTCGGCCGCCGGGTGCTCCCGAAGACGGCAATCCGGGCAACGGACAGCTTCAGGGTCTGTGCCTTCTCGAAGAACTCGGCGTCCTTGGGGTTGGAGCCGGGCCAGCCTCCCTCGATGTAGTGGATACCAAGTTCGTCAAGCTTCTGGGCAATCCTCAGCTTGTCGACGACCGAGAAGGAGACGCCCTCCTTCTGCGAGCCGTCGCGGAGTGTTGTGTCATAGAGCTTAAGCGACAAACCCTACCCTCCTATCCTCTCCACAATCCGGTTGCCCATCTCACTGGTGCCGACCTTCGTCCGGCCTTCGCTGACGATGTCGTAGGTGCGGTAGCCTGCCTCCAGCACGCGGTCGACTGCCTTCTCGACTGCTCCGGCTTCCTCCGGCAGTCCGAAGGAATAGCGTAGCATCATCGCCACGCTGAGAACCAGGGCACAGGGATTGGCCATGTCGAGTCCGGCGCGACGAGGCGCGCTGCCGTGAATCGGCTCGTACATGCCGAATATCCTGACTCCCTCCCGGGGTACACCGGCCAGGCTGGCCGAGGGCAGCATTCCCATTGAGCCGGCTAGCATCGAAGCTTCGTCGGTGAGGATATCACCGAAGGTATTTTCCGTAACCAGGACGTCCAGGTAGCCGGGGTTCTGGATGAGACGCATGGCGCAGGAATCCACCAGCATGTGCTCTAATTCGATGTCCGGGTATCCTTCCGCCACCTCCTCGGTTACCTGTCTCCACAGGCGGGACGATTCCAGCACGTTAGCCTTGTCCACCGATATCAGGCGTTTGCCGCGGGACCTTGCCAGCTCGAAGCCCACTCTTACGATGCGCTCGATTTCCTGTTCGGAGTAGACCATGGAATCCACCGCCCTGCGACCGCGGGAGGTCCGGTACCGTTTCTTCGGTCGGCCAAAGTAAAGGCCGCCGGTAAGCTCGCGGATGAAGATGAAGTCCACGCCCCTGATGACGTCCGGCTTCAGGTTGGTGGAATCAACCAGCATCGGGAATACCTTCACCGGCCGCAGGTTAGCGAACAGTCCCAGTCCCTTGCGCAGCGCCAGCAGACCGTCCTCGGGGCGCACCTTTGCCTGCGGGTCGTCCCACTTGGGGCCACCGACAGCACCGAGGAGAACGGCATCACACCGCTTGCACATCTTGAGGGTGTCCGCGGTCAGGGCCTCACCACTTTTATCAATGGCGGCGCCACCGATGAGGTCGTACCAGAGGTTGAAGCTATGGTCGAACCTTTCTCCAACCGCCTTGAGTACCTTGACTCCCTCGTCGGTGACTTCGGGCCCGATACCGTCGCCGGGCAGGACTGCGAGATTGAATTGTGCCATCAGGGCCTCCTGTTTAACAGTCTTTGCCTGGTATGCTCAATCAGCCCGCCGGCGGCGATAAGCTCGCTCATGAACTCCGGGTAGGGCTTCGCGGTAAACTCCGTTCCTCTGGTCAGGTTCCTGATTGTGCCACTGGCAAGCTCCACTTCCAGTTCGTCACCGGCCTCGGTGCCTTCCACGGCTTCGTTACATTCCAGGAGCGGCAGACCGATGTTGATGGCATTGCGGAAGAAGATACGGGCAAAGCTCCCGGCGATGACGCAGGAGACACCCGAGGCCTTGATTGCCAGCGGGGCATGTTCACGCGAGGACCCGCAGCCGAAGTTGGTCGTCGCCACGATGACGTCACCCGGTCTCACCCTGTCGATGAACTCCGTATCAATGTCCTTCATGCAGTGCCTGGCCAGTTCGTCCGGCTCGGAGACGTTCAGGTAGCGTGCCGGAATGATGGCATCGGTGTCAACATTTGCCCCGTACTTGTGGACTCTGCCTTTGAGCATGGTCTATACCTCTACGTATTCAGTGGATGATAGGGGCTCGGGGAACGGTAGCCCATCCTCGCGGAGCCCTTCGATATGAAACCTGATAGCTTCCCTGATGTTCTCTTCCGTCTCCTGACGGGTCGTTCCGGTAGCGATGCATCCCGGCACATCTGGAGAATACGCCGAATAGTTCCCATCTGCCTTCTCGAATATGACCAGATATCTGCTCACTTGATTATATCACGAATCTTCATGCGGTCAGGTTTTCTCCAGTCCTTCCCGACCGGTGTTGACCTGTCTTAGAAGATTGTACCACTTTATACCTGACACAGCTAACCCTGATGTGCCTGTCACCCCGGTAAAGAATATCCTGCAGCCGAAGCTTCCTCACCATACCAAACCTGCATCGGACAATGATGTACGCGCCACTGCACAACTGGCATTAGCAGACCCGGTGTGGTTTAATATACTAGGTTTCCGAGTGCCCACCTGACAGACAGTGATATGCGCATATCAAAACTCTTCGGGAAAACACAGCGAGAGATACCTGCCGAGGCTGACACTATCAGCCACCAGCTCCTGCTCAGGGCCGGAATGATAAGCCAGGTGGCTGCCGGCGTCTATTCCTACCTGCCCTTCGCCTGGCGGGCGCTGAGGAAGATAGAGGATATCATCCGCGACGAGATGAACATCGCCGGCGGGCAGGAGTTGACGCTACCCGTTCTCCAGCCCCTGGAACTATGGCAGGAGTCCGGACGAGACCAGGCGTTTGGCAAATCACTCTTTACACTGTCCGACCGCAGGGAACGGTCACTGGCCCTGGGACCAACCCACGAAGAGGTCATCACCCAACTGGTAAGCCACCACGTCCAGAGCTACCGTGACCTGCCGCTGCTCCTGTACCAGATCCAGACCAAGTTCCGTGACGAGCCCCGTCCCAGGGGCGGCCTGATAAGGGTCCGCGAGTTCACCATGAAGGACCTCTACAGCTTCGATGTTGACGAAGAGGGGCTGGAAGAAAGCTACCGGAAGATGCTCCGGGCCTACAAGAATATCTTCAACCGTTGCGGTCTACCCACCATGCTCGTCGAAGCGGATAGCGGGGCCATCGGTGGCAAGGATTCCCACGAGTTCATGCTACTCGCCGAGAGCGGCGAAAATGAGAACATCTACTGCCCGGGCTGCGGTTACGCAGCTAACGCGGAAAAGGCGGAGATAGCAAAAGGCACGATAGATGGCGGTGAACCACTCCCGCTGGAAGAGGTGGCCACACCCGGCATGACCAGCATCGAACAGGTGTCCGGTTTCCTCGGTGTTCCGCAAAATCACACTCTCAAGGCGGTCTTCTACGTTGCCGATGGTGAATTTATCTTCGTCGTTATCCGGGGTGACCTTGATGTGAATGAAATCAAGCTTCAGAATGCCCTGCACTGCTACGAGCTTCGTATGGCCACGGAGGCGGAGGTTATCGAAGCCGGTATTATCCCCGGCTCAGCCTCACCGGTGGGTATCAGCGGCATCCGCATTGTCTCTGACGACTCAATACCGGCGGCAGCCAACCTGGTTGGCGGCGCTAACAAGCCTGATACCCATCTCAAGAATGTAAACTACGGGCGTGACTTCTCTGCGGATGTTGTCGCCGATATCGCTCTGGCCCGCGCCGGTGATACCTGCCCGAAGTGTGGCCGTAAACTGGAATCGACGCGCGGTATAGAGGTCGGTCACATCTTCAAGGTGGGCACCGCGCACAGTGAGAAACTGGGTGCCCTGTACGCTGATGCTGACGGCGTATCCCACCCGATAGTCATGGGATGCTATGGCATCGGACTCGGCAGACTCCTGGCCGCCGCCATCGAGCAGAACCATGACGAGAAGGGCATTATCTGGCCCATGCCGATTGCGCCTTACCAGGTCTACCTCTGTCCTCTCTACCGTGACAACACCGAGGTCTCCGAGGTTGTCGAGAAACTCTATACCGAGCTTGAAGCAGAGGGCATAGAAGTCCTCCTTGACGACCGAACGGAGTCTCCGGGAGTGAAGTTCAACGATGCCGACCTCCTGGGCATTCCTCTCCGCGTTACTGTCAGCCCCCGGACCCTGGAGAAGGGCAGTGCCGAGATAAAGCGTCGCACTGAGAGAGAGACCGGACTTGCGCCGCTGGAAGAAGTGACTGCCAGACTGAAAGAACTCATTGCTGAAGGAATCAAGACCAGTTGATTATTGACCTTCACACTCACACCAGGGTCGGTTCCGATGACAGCTTCATTGACACTCACGAACTGATAACAAAGGCCAGGAAGACCGGTCTGGATGGCATCTGCATCACCGACCACGACTGGTTCTGGAAGATGGAGACCATCGAAAAACTGAGGCAGGAGCATGACTTCCTCATCCTGCCCGGTGTGGAGATGAACACCAACGACGGCCACCTCCTGGTGTTCGGACTGGAGAAGTATATCTTTGGCATGCACCGTACCGGGTTTCTGAAACAGGTCCTGGACGACGTCGGTGGTGTCATGATTCTGGCCCACCCCTACCGGCGGAACATGTACTACGGTGAGGACGTTGAGACTTCGGTAGAGAGGTACAGCCACAACTCAGTCTTCAAGTACGTTGATACTATTGAAACGCACAATGGCCGCGCCACGGAAAGGCAGAGCCGTTTTTCCCGGGAACTTTGTTGTCGTTTGAAGCTGAAGGCCACTGGCGGTAGCGACGCTCACCAGATATCGGACATACCATCCGGAGCGACCTCCTTCGAGCGGGATATCTCCAGCGTGGAGGACCTCATCACCGAGCTCAAGGCAGGCCGGTTCCAGCCGGTCGACCTCCGCCACCAGCCCTAGCGGACGTTTCAACAAAAGAGTCGGTGCCCCTCTCAGAAGGCACCGACTCGATATATCTCTGCGAGACCTGTTCCGTTATCTATGTATCCAGACTGCAGACTGCGTCTGTCCAGTTCATCAGCCCGGCTTCACGGCACGGACATTCACACTGGCAACAACACCCTCAAGCTCGCCGGAACCGACGGCGGTCTCCGAGACCACCTCGGCATCACTGAATCCCGCAGCCGTAATCGCTGCCAGGTACTCCTCTACCGGTAGCGCCCCGGAAATACAACCAGTATACGCAGTAAGTGAGTTCTTGATAACGTCCGGTAATTCCCCGCACAGGACTATATCCGATACCATTACGCGGCCACCCGGCCTGAGAGTCCGGAACGCCTCCCGAAAGACCTGGGGCTTGTCCGGGGACAGGTTGATGACACAGTTGGAGATGACCACATCAGCAGAATCGTCGGCCACAGGAAGGTGCTCGATTTCGCCCAGGCGGAAATCCACGTTCTCGTAGCCACCCCTCTGTGCGTTCGCCCTCGCTGCGGAGACCATATCCGGCGTCATGTCGACGCCAATTACCTTTCCATACTTACCGACGGCATGGGCGGCGAGGAAACAGTCGATACCACCGCCGGCGCCCAGGTCTACGACGACCTCACCCTCACTCAGCGAAGCCAGGGCGGTGGGATTCCCGCAACCGAGACCCATTCCGGCGCTTTCCGGAATCGATTGAAGCTCTTCTGCAGAGTACCCGACTGCCATAGCCGCCGCATCGGCCGGACCGCAACAACTGGCACCGCTCTGCTGAGCACGCATACTCCGGGTGCTGACTTCCTGTTGGGGGGCACAGCAACTCTGAGCTGAGTCCATATCTTGCGATGCGCAGCAACAGGCATCACCGGCAGCCTGCTGCGGTCCGCAGCAGCTTCCCGCGTTCGGGTCAGTAACCTCAGTGCCCCCGCGCTCCCGGGCTATCCTGGCATATGTTTCCCTTACCGCCTGTCTGATTTCATCGTTGTTCATTTCAAACCTCCCCTCTCCGTGTGTCTAAAGTATATCCCTCATCACCGGCCCTATTGCGGCCTTGACCATATCCGTCAGCTCTTCTACCCTGGTAAGCGTGATGCAGCAGATGGTGCCGTCCTTCTCCCAGGCAGTAACAGCCAGCTTTGCGCCGGGGCGAAAACCGGCCTTCTCCCTGAGTTCTTTGGGCAGCACCATCTGGCCCCTCTCATCGATACTGACCAGTGCCTCAACCCGGCAGCATGTGTCAGCCTTTGGAGCGCACGAGCAGTCATCCTGTCCCATTGGTTCCACGCTATTCACCTCACGAGGTACTTAGATAATTCTGATTTATCAGTACATACTGATTATACAGTACACATAGAAGAGCTGTCAAGGCAGATGTCAGGGAGATTCCGGGCGAAATGGGGTATTCTACCCGCGTAGAACAGCCCCCAGCTCACCAGAGAGTCTGTTGAGGATACTCTGCTGGACCCTACTGACCTCGTCGTCGGTGAGGGTATGGTCCGGTGACCGGTAGCTGATGCGATAGGCAAGCGACTTCTTTCCCGACGGCACCTGCTCGCCGGAATAGACATCAAACAGGGCCACATCCTTCACCAGAGGAAAGTCACCGATGATATCGACAACCTTTTGATGGGTAGTGTCGGCATCTACTACCAGTGCCATGTCGCGGACAACTGCCGGGAAGCGTGATATCGGCTCGAACATCTTTCCAGCGAGGGTAAGGGGCAGGAGTGCCGGCAGACTGACCTCGAACAGGAAAGTTGTCTCGGGGACTTCAAAGGCATCCTGCACCGCAGGATGTAACTGTCCGATAACACCAAGCCTCGTGCCATTGCTGATAATGGCGGCCTGGTTCGTCGGGTGCAGGCTCTCGTCGGTCCCCTCTTCGAAACTGGCAGCTACACCCAGTTGAGCCAGCAGGCCCTCCACTACTCCCTTGGCATCAAAAAAGTCCACCGGCTCGGTACCCCCGAGCCAGGATGAAGTATGCCGGGGGCCGCTGAGCACGCCGCACAGCATTTCGGTCTCTTCAGGCAGGTCATTGGGGCGCGGCCGGAATACCCTGCCCAACTCATAGAGCCGGATGCCATCTTCTATATGCCCCCGGTTGGCCGCCAGAGCAGCCACGACGTTACCCCGCAGATTGGGGCGAAGGTACGTCTGGTCGATGGTCATTGGATTGACCAGCCGGAGTAAGTCTGATTCCGGTATCTGTGACTGCGCCCGCAGTTCGTACTGCGCCCGCAGCGCAAGCTGCGGCTGGAGCTTACGCAAGGATTCCTGGCTGGCCCAGGGATGGGACACTATCTCCTGAAAGCCGTAGCCAACGAGGTGCTGGCTCA
The DNA here is from genome assembly GCA_035529395.1 of Dehalococcoidales bacterium. Taxonomy (NCBI): domain Bacteria; kingdom Bacillati; phylum Chloroflexota; class Dehalococcoidia; order Dehalococcoidales; species Dehalococcoidales bacterium. The sequence goes on from DATKWT010000135.1 coordinate 13,589, forward strand.
ACCTGCGCTTGAACATGATAATAGATTCCGGGTTGTGAGGTGGTATCGGCTCGTTGAGCATAGTTGTCGGAATCTCATCATACCCGATGATGCGCGCTACCTCCTCAACGAGGTCCACCGGTAGCCGAATATCGCTCCGCCAGTAAGGGGCAACGGCAACAACCTCTGACTCCGAAGTCCCGGGCCGACACTCGAAACCCAGCGAAATCAGTGTATCTTCTATCTGCTTCCTGCTGAACCCGACCCCCAGGACCCGCTTAACACCGTCGGTAGAGACTACCACTGGCTCCGGCTCAGCCTTACCCGGGTAGACATCGATAACGCCGCTGGCAACCTGGCCACCGCCCAGCTCGGCAATAAGCTGCGTTGCTCTCTTCAGCGCCGGCATGGCCAGCTCGGGACTGATGCCGCGCTCAAACCGCATACAGGCTTCACTGGGCATTCCCAGTATCCGCCCGGTGTAGTGGATACTTCTCGGATTGAAGCTGGCCGCTTCGAGGAGTATAGTAGTGGTGAACTGGCTTACCTCGCTGTTGGCACCGCCCATCACGCCGGCGACCGCTACCGCTCTCTCCTTATCCGCGATTACCAGCATATCGCTGGAAAGGGTCCGTTCTTCCCCGTCCAGGCTGACAATCACCTCTCCCTCACCGGCACGGCGGACAATAATCTCCCCGCCCGTAATCTCTTCGTAGTCAAAGGCATGCAGAGGCTGTCCGTACTCCAGCATGACGAAGTTGGTGACATCGACGATATTGCTTATCGGGCGCATACCGTACGAGATGAGCCTCTCCTGCAGCCACCGCGGCGACTCGCCCGGCTTCACCCCGGTTATCAGGCTGGCGCAGTACCTTGGACACAGGTCAGGATCCTTAATCTCCACGGACACCTTGCTCTCAATCGAAGTATCCGTTTCCTTATAGCCTGCATCCGGCAAGTGCACGCTCTGCCCTGTCAGGGCGGCAACCTCCCGCGCTATGCCGACTATTGCCAGGCAGTCCGGCCGGTTGGGGGTTATGTCCATGTTGAGAATAACATCGCCGAGGTAGTCAGCCAGTGGCCTGCCCACTTCCACCTCTTCCGGCAGAATAAGGATACCTTCGTGCTCCTCGGAGATGCCCAGTTCCTTCTCGGAGCAGGCCATGCCACTGGAAACCACACCGCGTATCTTGGCCCGCTTCAGCTTGGCTGGTTCCCCGGTATGCGGGTCAATAAGCCGGGCACCGACCGGCGCAAAGGCCACCTTGACCCCGACGGCAACATTCGGCGCTCCGCAGACAACCGTCTCTTCACCGCTACCGTGGTCGATAGTAACCAGCGTAAGGCGGTCGGCATTGGGGTGGGGATTGACCGCCGTTATCCGGCCAACAACGATGCTATCCCAGCTCTCCCCGATAACCTGGAGGCCCTTGACCTCGCTGCCGGCCATCGTCAGCCGGTCGGCCACTTCCTTCGGTGGCAGGCTGATATCGACGTATTGCTTTATCCAGTTTAGTGATATCTTCATCGTCAGAACTGCCTCAAGAACCTGAGGTCGTTATTATAGAACAAACGAATATTATCAATCCCGTAACGCAGCATCGGCAGGCGCTCCAGACCCATGCCAAATGCAAAGCTGGTATAGACATCCGGATCAATACCGCCTCGCTCAAGTACCCTGGGGTGGGTCATACCGGCACCGAGTATTTCAAGCCAGCCTTCATTTCGGCAGAATCGGCAACCCTTGCCATGACACACAGCACACTCAATGGCCATCTCGACACCCGGTTCGACAAAGGGGAAGAAGTCGCACCGGAAACGCACCCGCCGGTCTTCACCGAAGTAACGGCGGGAGAACTCGTAGAGCGTGCCTTTGAGGTCGGCCATGGTGATGTCTCTGTCCACCGCCAGGCCATCGAGCTGGTAGAACATTGTGCCGTGGGTAGCATCACTGGCCTCATAGCGATAGACCTTACCCATCTGGATGGTCCTTATCGGGGGCTCCATCTCCTCAGCAATCCGGGCTGATACCGAGGTGGTATGAGTACGCAGCAACGCCTTCCAGCTACGGTCAGACGCCGAACTGTCCACCCAGAAGGTGGACATATCATCCCGCGATGGGTGTTCCTCGGGGATATTGAGTGCCTCAAAGTTGTAGTAGTCCCACTCCACCTCCGGCCCCTCAACCACGTCGAACCCCATAGCAGCGAAGATGTCACTGACCTCGTTCAGTGTCTGCGTAATGGGGTGCAGTCGACCCATCGGCACAGGCCGGCCCGGCAGCGTAACGTCGCCACGGGCCAGCAGGGTATCATCCACTCTGAGTGATGCCCGGGATGCTTCCTGCTTCAGTGCTTCGGCCTTTCGGGCGAAGTGCTCGCCGAGGACGGACTTAATCTCGTTGGCCCGTGCACCGATGGCCTTCCGCTCCTCCAGGGGAAGCCCGGCCAGTCCACGCAGGATACCGGTCAGGCCACTTTTTCTGCCCAGATAACGAACGCGCCACGATTCCATGTCCGTGGCACTGTCGATGGCTTCCAGCTCACGCCGGGCATTCTCGGCCAGTTGTTCCAGTTGTTCCCGCATCTGTCACTCACACTACGTCTGGACTGCGTCTATATTATGTCCAGACTACATCTGGATTATAGGTTATCCGTCGAGAGACGGTCAAGAAAGCCCGCCATCAACGGTTCACGAGCGAGGTCTCGTCCTGCCGAACCCCCCACCTAATAGCAAATCCCCTTCCCTGGCAGCAAGGAAGGGGATTCGGCAAGCTTCTAAGCACTCTACTTTATCTTAGCCCTGGACCTGCTGCCTGGCTATGGTGACCAGGCTGCTAAACGACTCCGGTTCCCTTACGGCCATGTCGGCCATCATCTTGCGGTTAATCTCAACACCGGCTTTCTTCAGACCATGAATGAACTGGCCGTAGGTAAGGCCTTCGGCCCTGCTGGCGGCGTTGACGCGAGATATCCAGAGACGCCTCATGTCACCCTTTCGCTCGCGGCGGTGGGCATAGGCGTAGCTCAATGACTTAAGCATTGATTCATTAGCACGGCGAATAAGGGAATGCTTGGTTCCCCGGTGCCCCTTGGTCAGGGCAAGCAATCTCTTATGCCGGCGATGCGTGGTAACCCCTCTCTTTACTCGTGGCAAAACGCCCCTCCTGCTTCGCTCCGGTACAATCTCTTCCGTTTCCTGGTTCCCCGCAGAGAGGAGACTACTTCACTCCGTAGGGCAGGAGTCTCCTTATCCGGGGTTTGTCACTGGGACTCACCGGGATTGTCTCGTCATAGAGACGCCGCACCCGTTTCGGCTTGCGTCGCCGCAGGTGACTTTTCCCGCCTTTCGCCCGCATCATTTTTCCAGTACCAGTAATATGGAAGCGACTCTTAGCGCCTTTATGTGTTTTCAGTTTTGGCATACTGTGATTCCTTTGCTTTACTCTTCTGGGCACTGGATGGTGTCAGGATGATGTTCATCCGCCTCCCCTCCATCGATGGCTGCCTCTCCATCACAGAAACATCCTCCAAATCCTTGGCCATCCGTTGCAGTAGCTTCCAGCCAAGCTCAGGATGGGTAACCTCCCTGCCCCGAAACATTATTGTTACCTTTAGTTTATCGCCTTCGGTCAGCAGCTTCCGAGCCGTCCTGGCCTTGGCATTAAAGTCGTGGTCCCCAATCTTAGGCCGTAACCGTACTTCCCTGAGGAGTGAAATCTTCTGACTTCGCCTGTCCCCACGCTCGCGCTTGGCCTGTTCGTACTTGTACTTCCCGTAATCAAGAAGCCGACAGACTGGCGGAGCTGCCGTGGGCGCTACTTCTACCAGGTCGAGGCTCTGCTTCCGTGCCGTCTCCCGTGCCTGGGCCAGGGGCATGATGCCCAACTGTTCACCCTTTTCCCCTACGAGACGAACCTCGGTAACCCTGATCTGCTCGTTGATGCGCAGTTTCTTTACTATGTTCTAGCTCACCCCTCTTAAACGTACTGTACTAGCAACACACTCTATAATACACTGCCGCCTATGATTCAAGCAAGGGGTATTCCCTGGCCCGCTCGCTAATAGCCTTCCTAATGCCCTCTTTGAAAGCGTCAATAGACTGTCCCTGCAGTTGCTCACCCGTCCGCAGACGAATCGAAACTGTCGAGCTCTCCAGCTCTTTATCGCCGACCACCAGCATACAGGGCACCTTGTCGAGCTGTGCCTGTCGTATCTTGAGATTCATCCTCTCCGACCTGGCGTCGACATCGGCCCGGATATCCTCTCTCCTGAGTTCGGTCTCCAGCTTGCGGGCGTAGTCCAGATGACGGTCCGCCACGGGGATGATTATTGCCTGAAGTGGGGCCAGCCACACCGGAAAAGCACCGGCATAGTGCTCGATGAGAAGCCCGAAGAAACGGCACCAGGCCCCGAGCAGTGCCCGATGGACCATATATGGTCGATGTTCCTGTCCGTCCGGTCCGGTATAGACCATATCGAAGCGCTCCGGCAGATTGAAGTCGAACTGGATAGTCGTCATCTGCCATTCCCGCCCGAGGGCGTCCTTTATCTTGATGTCAATCTTGGGGCCGTAGAATGCGCCACCGCCCTTATCGATCTCATAGGGCAACTGCATGCCCTCAACAACCTTGCTCAGGGCCTCCGAGGCCCGCTGCCACTGCTCCTCGGTGCCTATCGCTTTGTCCGGACGCGTGGCGATGTATATCTTGTAGTCCTCGAAGCCGAAGGACTGCCACATGTGGAGCGAGAAGCGCAGCACCTCGTCTATCTCGTCTTCGACCTGCTCCGGTGTGCAGATAATGTGGGCATCGTCCTGGGTGAACCCGCGGGTGCGCAGCAACCCCAGCAGGACCCCGCTTTTCTCGTACCGGTAGACCGTGCCCAGCTCCGCCCAACGCAGAGGAAGGTCACGGTAAGAGTGCATCTGGGACTTGTAGAACAGTATGTGGAACGGGCAGTTCATCGGCTTCAGGTAGTACTCCTGCCCTTCGATATCCATCGGGGAGTACATGTTCTCCCGGTAGAAATCCAGGTGACCGCTCGTCTCCCACAGCGTACTCCGGCCAATGTGCGGCGTGTAGAGAAGCTCATAGCCGTTGGCGTAGTGCTCTTTCCGCCAGAAGTCCTCCACCAGGGTGCGAATCCTGCCAGCCTTGGGGCCATAGATAATCAGGCCGCCACCCACTTCCTCCGGCGAGATGTAGAGATTGAGCTGCCGGTTCAGACGACGGTGGTCGCGCGTCTCAAGCTCCTCAAGGTGCTTCAGGTGCTCTTCAAGCTCTCCAGCCGTCGGCCAGGCGGTGCCGTAGATGCGCTGCAGCATAGGGTTCCTCTCGCTGCCCCGCCAGTAGGCACCGGCAATACCGGTCAGCTTGAAAGCACCGACCTTCCCGCTCGAAGCGACATGGGGCCCGCGGCACATATCGGTGAACGAACCCTGCCGGTACACGGTAACCTTCTCTTCCGGCAACTCGTCGATAAGCTCCAGCTTGTACGGCTGGTCGGCAAACAGCTCCCGCGCACTCTCTTTGGTGACCTCCTCCATTGTAAAGACCTCATCAGCAGCCACGATGTCCTTAATCCTGGCCTCGATAACCGGCAGGTCTTCCGGAGTCAGCGTCCGCGGCAGGTCAAAATCGTAGTAAAAGCCGTCTTCGATGGTCGGCCCGATGCCGAACTTGGCCTCGGGGAACATGGACTGGACCGCCTCCGCCATCATGTGAGCGGTCGAATGGCGCATCATGTCCAGCGCTTCGTCTACGCCTGATTTCGTTTTCCTGTCAGGTACCATTATCAGGATTCTCCATGCATGAAAAGAAAACCCCCCGCCCTGGCCGGAGACGAAAGGCATAACACTTGATTATACCAGCCGCAAGCTCGCAGTGCAATTGCGCACTCACTGGATAGTACCACCGGCGGCCTCTCGGCCAGGGTCTGCAGGCATATTGACAGGGCAGGCTCTCGTGTGATACAGTCCGGATATGCAAGACACTATCACCTCTCAAGGACTGTATTATTGGTACTATGCATTTCCAGTGCGCACCGGGTGCGCTTGGGAGGTGTTGGTACGGCCGGACGTGTAATGCGATAGGCCCGGACCGCAGGAAAGCTTAAAAGAACCCTCTCAAGCAGAGGGTTCTTTTCTTTTAGGACTATAAACAGCAACGCCGGCAGTGGAGGATACCGATGATTATCATGAAGAGCGAAGCCACCAAAGAAGAGGTCGCCAACGTAGTAGAAGAAATCAAGAAGTACGGGCTCAGGGCGGATGTCTCCAGGGGGGCCTACAGGACCGTAATCGGGCTGGTGGGAGACGAGAGTAAGATACCGTTTTCCCACTTTGCCGTTCTACCCGGAGTAAAGGAGGCATTCATGGTGGAAACACCCTACAAGCTAATCAGCCGTGAGTACGCCGGTATGTCCGGGCCGGATATCGAGAACCGGGTCGTCAAGGTGGGTGACGTCGAAATCGGGGGGAGTGAACCGGTATTCATCGCCGGGCCCTGCGCTGTAGAGAGTAAGGAGCAGCTCTTCCGGATTGCCGAGGGTGTGAAGAAAGCCGGGGCTCACATACTCAGAGGCGGTATCTTCAAGCCGCGGAGCTCGGTGCACTCCTTCCAGGGGCTCGGTGCCAGCGGTGAAGAAGGTGCACAGCAGGCCTTGGGATGGCTGCGTGAAGCCGGGGATACCTTCGGGATGCCCGTGGTGACTGAAATCCGTGGCGAAGGACAGGTCGACCTGATTGCGGAGTACGTGGACCTGATACAGATAGGGGCCAGGAACATGTACGACCAGGACCTGATTACCAAGGTCGCACGGAAGCAGAAACCCATCCTTTACAAGAGACACTTCGGGGCCGGTATCGAAGAGTTTCTCTCCTTTACCGAGTACATGGTGGCCGAGGAAAACAAGGATATCATACTGTGTGAAAGGGGAATATTGCCCCTGGGCAAAGGCAAGAGCTACTCCAGATACACCCTTGACGTGACCGCGGTACCGGTCATACGCAGGGAGACCTACCTGCCGATAATGGTCGACCCCAGTCATGCGGCCGGACGGCGCGACCTTATTTTCGACCTTAGCTGCGCCAGCATTGCTGCAGGTGCATGCGGGCTGATAATTGAGGTACACTATAACCCGGTGGAGGCTCTGGTTGACGGCCAGCAGCAGATAACGCCCGATGAGCTTGAGGAAGTCATCATTGCCTGCCGCGGGGTGCACGAAGCGGTCAAACACAGTAAGAACCGGGACTAGGTGACGTGGGATGAGAACGGTCAGGGTAAGGCTGGAAACCACCGGTTACGACATCCACATCGGCCCCGGACTACTCGCCAGGACCGGGGACTGGCTGAAGGAGCTCGGCTTCGGGGACAGGCTGGCAATCATCACCGACTCTACAGTCAGGAGATTGTACGGCGATACGCTGGTACATAGCCTGTCTGCGGCCGGCTTCAATGTGACTGTACTGGCAGGTCCGGAGGGAGAGGATGAGAAATCCCTGGAGACCGCCGGCAGGCTCTACCAGGAACTGACCGGCTCCTTCGCGGAGAGGATGACGCCCATATTGGCCCTGGGTGGTGGTGTCATCGGGGACGTGGCCGGGTTTGTCGCCGCCACCTACCTGCGTGGTGTGCCCCTGGTGCACCTGCCGACGACCCTTCTCGCCCAGGCCGATAGCAGTATTGGCGGCAAGACCGGCGTAGACCACGGCCGGCTGAAGAACAAGATTGGAGCTTTCTATCAACCGAGATTGACGGTCTCGGATACCTCCACGCTGAAGAGCTTGCCCCGCAAATTGGTCAGTGACGGCCTTGCCGAGGTCATCAAGCACGCCGCAATAAGAGACGCGGAATTCTTCACCTACCTGGAGGATAACCTGGACCGGATACTGAACCTTGATGACGGGACACTGGAGGCAATCGTTGCCCGTTCCGCACAAATCAAGGCCGACGTGGTTGAGCAAGACGAGCGGGACCTGGGACTGCGCAACATCCTCAACTACGGCCACACGATAGGGCACGCCATTGAAACTGTTTCCGACTTCCGAATCAAGCACGGCACTGCGGTTGCCATCGGGATGCTGGCTGCCGCCAGAATCTCGAACCGGATGGGTTTCCTGGACAGTGCGGCTATTACCAGGCTGAGCAGGCTTATCGAGAGGGCCGGTCTGCCGACAGAAGTCCCACACGTTGAAGTCAGGCAGCTAATCGATGCAATGCAGCACGACAAGAAGATTGTCGGTGGTAGGATACGGTTTGCCCTGCTCCGTGATATCGGGGACGTGTTCGTCACCGACGAAATCAGCCCTTCCCTGGTGGAGGAAGCCCTGGCAGGACGGCAATGAAGACACCCAGAATCTGCGCCTCTATCACGAATACCGACCTCAAAGCAGTGCGACGGGTCGAATCCCGGGTCGACCTGTTCGAGGTCCGCATCGACCTTATTGGCGACGACTGGCAGGAGGTTGCCCGGCAGCTTACCAAACCCTGGATAGCCTGCAACCGGAGCGCTGCCGAGGGCGGTCTATGGCAGGATAACGAGGCCAGGAGAATCGAAAGACTCCTCCAGGCAATAGAACTTGGCGCGGAGATGGTCGATATTGAGTTGAGGACAAAGAACCTGGCTAACATCGTGAAGCTCATCAAGCGGCGCAAGAAGTGCCTGCTCTCCTGCCATAACCTGGATAAAACTCCCTCCTTTGATGCTATGAAGCAGATAGTGCAACAGCAGATAAAGGCCGGGGCCGATATCTGCAAGATGGTTACCACCGCTCGCAGCTTCGAGGATAATGCCAGTGTTCTAAGGCTCATCCCCGAGTTCCCCGAGACCGGAGTGGTTGCCTTTGCCATGGGCCCTCTGGGCACTACCAGCCGTGTTCTCTGTCCCCTGGTTGGCGGCGATTTCACCTACGCGTCCCTGGCCGAGGGCAAGGAATCAGCCCCAGGGCAGGTAACCGTTGGCGAGCTGCGAGCAATCTACGACATGGTGGCGGAATGAGTAACGCAGGAATATCCGGTAAGACGAAACTCTGCGGCGTTATCGGCGACCCGATAGAGCACACTATGTCGCCGGTGATGCACAATGCCGCCTTCCGCGAGACCGGCCTGGACTACGTCTATACGGCTTTCAGGGTCCGTAGCGAAGAACTGGGCGAGGCCATCGGAGGCATGCGTGCCCTGAATATCCGGGGGCTGAACGTTACC
>DATKWT010000136.1 GCA_035529395.1 Dehalococcoidales bacterium
TCCATCAGCACCGGCGGCCACTGCCGCCCTGGCTATTGCCGGTACCAGCGAGTAGTGACCGGCGGCGTGGCTGGGGTCGACAATTACCGGCAGGTGACTGGCCTTTTTAATCACCGGTATCGCCGAGATGTCCAGCGAGAAGCGCGTGCTGTCCTCAAAAGTCCTTATTCCCCGCTCGCACAGGATGACCTGCTCGTTTCCTTCTGCCAGCAGGTAGTCGGCAGCGGTAAGCCACTCGGTTATGGTGCAGGAAAAACCTCGCTTCAGAACGACGGGACGCTTGCTCTTACCGACGTTGGTCAGCAGGGCAAAGTTCTGCATGTTGCGAGAACCGACCTGAAGGATACTGGCGGACCTGGCCACCATATCGACGGCCTGCGGGTCGACTACTTCGGTTACCACGGGCATTCCGAAAGTCTCACTCACTTTCGCCAGCAGCTCCAGACCTTTTTCCTCCAGACCGTGAAAACTAAAAGGTGATGTCCTCGGCTTGAAGGCGCCACCGCGCAGAATACTTGCCCCGGACGCCTTCACTGCACGGGCCGCCTCCATGAGTTGTTCCTCACTCTCCACAGCACAGGGCCCGGCCATAACGACTATGCGCTTGCCACCGACCTCCACACCATCAACCGATACCAGGCTGTCCCTGCCCTTGAACTCCCGAGCCGCCAGCTTGTAAGGCTTCATGATGCGGGTGACACTTTCGACCTCGGGAAGCACGGCGAAAACATCCGTGGAAATCTGCCCGGTGGTGCTCCCCAGAATGGCAACCACCGTCCTGTCCGTACCGAGATTCAACTGGACTTCCAGACCCAACGACTCAGCCCTCTTAACAACGTTATCCACCGCTTCCCGGCTGGCACCCTTTTCCATTCCAATTATCATCGAACCCTATCCCGTCTCCTTCTCCATTACACAATCAAGATTATGCCAGACTGCGTTCCCTTTCTCAACCTCAGCACCTATATCTTCTCCCCGAGCCCACGACCAACACTGAACGCATCCGCAATTATGTCGCCAAGAGCCTGGTACTGCTGTGCTGGCGACGTAACGTAGGCAAACGGCCGAATCCTGGTCACATCCGGTTTACCATCGGTAAGGCAGTCCTCGGAAACGTGGGTCTCTTCGATTCTGCCGACAACCAGCAAATTGCTTCCCATGTCCATAATGTGCACCACACGGCACTCCAGGTTAACGGGGCATTGCTCGATGAGCGGGGCGGCTTCCAGCTTGCCGTAGAACACACGAAAGCCGCAGACAGAGACCTTATCAACCCTGGAACCGGAGACAGTACCGCAGTAATCCACCTCCTTTACCATGTCGACCGATGGTATGTTCACCGAAAACACCATGTTCTCACGGATACCCTTGAAGGTGTACCTCTTAGAGACTATCGCCACGGAAACCATCGGCGGTGAACCGTTGACAATTCCACCCCAGGCAACTGCCATGAAGTTCGGTTTCCCGCCGACATTTGCTCCTACCAGAAACACCGGCATGGGATAGACCAGCGTCTCCGGGCCAAGCTGCACCTTTGCCATAGTATCCCTCCTCTTATCCGGGCAAAGTATCAGTGCTTCACCCCGGTAGAATTGTAGCCTTTTACCGGAGAGGATAGCAAAGAAAGCGCCTCTCAGAAGAGGCGCCGCTTCTGGAGAAGGTGCGCCCCTGTTTTTGTGATATATAATATGGTGTCCTGCGCCTGATGGTGTGTCAGACCCCAACTCTGACAGGCTGTACCCCCCAATGGCAAATGGTATCACGCCGTGCCTGACACCATGTCTGGAAACAGCCACCTATGCCGCCGATTACCATCCGGTGTCACGTGGTCTGTTAGCACCGGTGTTAGCAACCGCCGAGTTCTCTCCTGGTGCAAGCTGCCCTGCACCAGGGGAATGTCCCTCGGGCCCGCGCAAAGAGCTGGCGGCAGTCCAGTCCAGTAGCAAAGTTGAGGGCCAGGTCGTGAAGTCCGCACAGGAGTTTCTAGAGCTACTGCCTGGCGGGAGTAAACTTTCCGGCAGCAACAGGTGGCAGGGAAGTCATTCTACCGGGCGTATATCGAGTGGTGCGATGACCAGAAGCTCAGGGAAAGGGAACGGCTTTGATAATGCACCGATGGAGAGTTTCTGGGGGACACTCAAGCAGGAGCTTGCCCATCGTCGCCGGTACAAGACCAGGCAGGAGGCGATACGGGATATTACCGAGTATCTGGTGATTCTCGGTTGCTAGGGCCGAGGATTAACCACCAATCATCAGCCATTCTGGCAGGGGGGATTTCACCCTACCTTCTGCCGACCCTGGTACCTCACAATAACCAACCAATGAGAAGCCGAAGTCATCTCTCACAACTACATCCACCGCTGTTTCCGTGGCCAAGTTTGCTTTCAAATGTTAATCTTGATTAATCATAAATGATTACCGAATGACAAGACAGGGTGTTTCCAGTCTTGGGCTTTCTTGCTTAACAAGTGATACAATGCCTGTTAATGTATCCCGGATGTTGATTCGAGAAGTAAGAATATCCGTGGCATAATTCCAGTTATAAACGTGTATTACTTACGCTTGCGAACGTAAAGAAAGAAAAGGTCCGCTCTGCGAAAAGCATGACGATGATAACAAAAGACTGGACACAGGGCAGTATCCTTAAAAACCTGTTTGGGCTGTCATGGCCGATGGCGCTAACCGAAGGCTTCGGTTCGCTGGTGATGACGGTTGACCTGATATGGGTGGGCAGACTGGGTTCGGCTGCTATCGCCAGTGCCGGTGTCGGTGGTATGGTTTCCATGCTGGTAATGGGTGCCAATGTCGGTCTGATAATGGGGGTACGGGCGATAGTAGCCCGTTTTGTCGGGGCGCGAGACATTAGTAGCGCCAACCACGCGGCCACGCAGGCTCTCGTAATCGCAGTCGTTTTTGGTTTAGTGGCGGTATTGGCAGGAGTAACGCTTGCCGAGTCTGTCATGAACCTGTTCGGATTAGAACCTCAGGTTGTCTCTGAAGGCGTGACATACGTCAGGATAACGTTAGCCGGTGCTTTGGCGTTCTCATTGAGGGTAGCAGCCGATAATATCATGCAAGCTTCCGGTGATACGTTAACGCCAATGAAAATAACTATCCTGACAAGGTCAATCCACCTGCTACTTGCCCCTGCTATTATCCTTGGTTGGTGGGTATTCCCCCAGATGGGAGTTACTGGCGCTGCTCTAATCAATGTGTTTACGCACACTTTCGCCATGGCTATTGGACTCTGGGTCCTTATTACGGGTCGTTCGCGCCTCAGGCTGAACTTGAAGAACTTCCGGATTGACATGAATATCATCCGGCGCATGGTAAAGATCGGTATGCCGGCAAGCATTATGAATATTCAGAGGTCACTGGGATACCTGGTGCTCGCCTGGCTCATGGTCCCCTTCGGTACCTTTGCCGTAGCTGGACATAGTCTCATTCAACGGATTGATATGCTCATTATTCTGCCTACGTGGGCGATTGGATCCAGTGCCGGAGTACTGGTGGGGCAAAATCTAGGCGCCCAACAGGTACAGCGGGCGGTGAGGAGCGTGTGGCTGGCAAGCGCTGCCATTTCTGTAGTGATGATTGCAGTAACAACGGTAATACTGCTATGGGCAGAGGGTATTGTCGGCATCTTCAACAATGAACCCGGTCTTATGGATATTGCCAGCACTTTTCTAAGAATAGCCGCTGCCGGATACCTTCTGATGGCGCTTACGGTAGTATTGCAGCAGGCACTGTCCGGTGCCGGTGACACCATGCCGGCAATGCTGATAAGCCTGATGATGATATGGGTTGTGCAGTTACCGCTGGCTTACTTTTTACCCCGGCTGACGGATTTTGGTGTCTACGGGGTCCGTTGGGCACTGGTGATTGGTATATTCGCGGGTGCGGTTGCTTACATCGTCTACTTTCACATCGGCAGATGGAAACGGAAGATGGTCTAGCTGGCTGTCACCAGGATTGAGTGTATGTGATTGGTAGAATCGAGGTAACTCTAACTTAACAGGTGGTATTCCTTTTGAGGGCAGGTCAGCACAGAGTCCTAGTATCCAGTGTGGTCCAAGGCCAGAACAGCTTCCTTGCTTCTCTCTCAAGTTCGGCACGAAAGGCAGGATGCGCTATAGCAATGAGCTCCTGCGTCCTTTCTCGCTGAGACTTCCCTAGAAGACTGGCAATGCCATATTCGGTGACGATGTAATCGACGAAATTCCTAGGTACGGTGATAATTGTCCCAGGCTCAAAGAAGGGCGTTATCCGTGAAATCTTTCCATCAGCTGCAGTTGAACGTAGCATTGTAATGGAGCGACCTCCTTTCGAGAGCATAGCACCGATAGCAAAAGAGGGCTGCCCCCCTGAGCCAGAATACATGCGAGGCCCTATTGACTCCGATGCAATCTGGCCAGTGAGGTCAACGGAGAGGGCAGCATTAATAGCCACCATGTTGTCATTGGCGGCGACGTTCCTGATGTTGACGACGTAGTCCTGAGGATAGAGTTCAAACATGGGATTATTGTCAATGAAGGCAAGTTCCTCTGGGGCCACTGCACCGAAGTTATTGCTGACTACCTTGCCAGGGTGAAATGTCTTGCACTTCCCTGTGACCACTCCGTCCTTTACCAGTTGCACAACTCCCGGAACAAGATTCTCGGCATAGTAACCAAGATCATGCCTGTCGTTGAAGATCCCCTGAGAGCACAGGGTGCGGCCAATTGAACCAGCGCCGATACCAAGGGTATCACAATCCTTGACTAAGGTCCCAACGTATTGTCCAATAACCTTCATATACTCTTCAGGTTCCGGCAGTACAAATTCCCGCGGCTCGCGAGTATACTCCACGAAGTAGTCTATCTCGGAAATATGCACAAGGTTATCGCCATAAGTTCTAATATGGTTCTCGTTTACCTCGGCAAGAACCTTCTTGGCACTTTTGACATACCATTTCTTGGCCCATATCGCGGGACCGAAGCTGCAAAAACCATGCTCATCCGGGGGGGACACTTCTGTTATGAAAACATCTGTTCCTCTTATCCCCGGTCTTCCCTCAGTCTCGGCCTTTCCCTGGATGGAGTACAGGACAGGTGAGTAATCTGCTCTTTTTTCATTCACCATTGGACGCGCCAGTGACCCCATGTAGCTTATAACAGTTATCCTAAGAGATTCCTCCCAGCCAGGCTGGTACCAGCCATAGTCTACTATAGGGTTACCTATTTGGATTTCCACGTCTTTTAGGTCGACTAACCTGGCAGTTAGCGCCTCTGAGAGGGCCTCTGACTGGTCGTTCGTAGTGAACACAACCCGGTCCCCAGACTTAACAATACTGACCGCTTCTTCTGCGGTAACCAGCTTCTTTCTGTACTCTTCTCGCCAACCCACTAATCTCACCTCTTGATGTTTTCTGCAGTGATCTACCCCCAAATAGTGTACCACCAAAATGAGCCAGATACACGGCTGTCCACGAGTCTCCTAGCCATGGCCGGTCCGATGCCCTTCACCAACCCGGAGCCAAGGTACTTCTGAATACCGGTGATCGTAGAAGGGAGCACGGAAAGGCAGGTCTCTACTCTCGGGACTGCTCACCGAACTTGGCACCCATCACCCATTCGTCTTTGAGTCTCAAGGTCTCCCAGGCGTAGGTGATGGCAGAGCACCAATGATTGTGACAAGGTCACGGCGCCGGGCGACCTGGAACCGGGCGACGGTGAAACCGCTTTCCTCGTTAAGGAAAACTATACGCTCTAGAACACCCTCAGGCGTTGCGTGTCTTCTTGTACGATTCCTGGTTACTTCCACCATAGCTACCCTCGGTCAAGGTCAACTATGGCAAATGACAGGTCACCTTGAAAGCGAATCGGTCATGGAGCGATGGTCTGGATACCACTGTACCAATCCTGGAGCCTCTCGCATCCGATATGCCCATTACACGAAACAACGAAATGGTTAATGCCTTGCACAATCAGATGAAGAGTGTCTTCCGGGTCGAGAACCCTTGACAAAGATGGCCCACGTACCTAGAGTGTTAATTAGCGGCCGGCCCAAGACAGCGATGGAACACCTGGTCTGCGCCCTATCAGTCGCGTTTGGCCTTCTCGGGATATGGTCGGCCAGCCATTCACGTCTGGAGGACAATCATCATGGAGCGTTTTCAAGATAGAGTTGCCATCGTGACAGGCGGAGCTCAGGGAATAGGCGAGGCCATCGCTCGTAAGCTTGCGGCTGAGTCTGCAAAGGTCGCCATTCTTGACATTCAACACGAGAAAGCGCAAGCGGTCGCGGACGATATATCCTCGAGCGGGGGCAGGGCTATAGGCGTGAAGACGGACGTCACCGATAGCCGGGATGTTTGGCGAGCGGTCCAAGACGTTGAAGCTATGTTCGGTAAGGTTGATGTCCTGATAAACAACGCCGGGTGGGATAAGACCGGGCCTTTCGTTGAACTCGGCGAGGAGATATGGGACAGAGTGATTGCCGTCAATCTCCGGGGGCCCATGACCGTGACGAGGGCAGTTCTGGACGGCATGATAGCCAGGGGCTATGGGAGGATAGTGAATATCGCCTCCGATGCGGGGAGAGTCGGCTCTTCAGGAGAGTCCGTTTACTCAGCGTGCAAAGGTGGGATCATTGCCTTCACCAAGACACTCGCACGCGAACTCGTCAGGAGCAACGTGCTGGTTAACTGCGTTAGCCCTGGGCCTACTGACACCCCCTTCCTGGCCGGAGTGACCTCAGACAACCCCAGGCTGGCTGAGGCCCTGGAGCGAGCGATACCGATGCGGCGTCTGGGTAGGTCCGAGGAGGTGGCAAATGCAGTGGTGTTCCTCGCCTCTGACGAGGCAAGCTACATTACCGGTCAGACCCTCAGTGTCAGTGGCGGGCTTACGATGGCATAGGACAATCATGGAGGAAAAGGCAGATGGACTTCACTGAGATCATCTACGAAAAGAGGGACGGCGTCGCGCGGATCACAATCAACCGTCCGGAGAAGCTCAACGCAGCCACGACAACAACAATGACGGAAATGGTACAGGCTCTCTCCGATGCCTGGGTGGACAGCTCCATAGGAGTAGTCGTCCTCACAGGGGTGGGGGATAGGGCATTCTGCACCGGGGGAGACCAGTCCATAAGGGAATCAGGAGGCTATGCCACAGGCGCGATGACATTACCGCTCGAAGTCATCTGGCAGCAGGCTACTCAACTTATAAGGAGTCTACCCAAGCCGGTCATCGCCAGGGTAAACGGATATGCTATCGGCGGCGGACACGTGCTGCAAGTAGCCTGCGACCTGTCTATAGCCTCGGAGACAGCTCAGTTCGGGCAGGCTGGCCCCAGAGTCGGCAGTTTCGACCCCGGCGTGGGTACGGGCGACCTGGTAAGGTGTGTCGGCATGAAACGGGCGAAAGAAATCTGGTACCTGTGCCGGCGCTACACCGCGAAGGAGGCTCTTGACATGGGACTGGTGAACTGCGTCGTGCCGCCGGACAAGCTTGACGAAGAAGTGGACAAGTGGTGCAGTGAGCTCCTGGCGAAAAGCCCACTAGCCCTCAAGATGCTCAAGTACGCCTTTCATGCTGAGTGGGACGGCATTGTCGGCATTACCAATCTTGGCGTCGGTGGTCTGTCCCTTTACTACCGGACTGAGGAAGCGCAAGAAGGACGCGATGCTTTCATGGAGAAACGACAGCCGGACTTCGGCAAGTTCCGAAAGTGACTTCTTTGGGCGGCAGGTGTACGACTGGCCCTTAGGCGTGGAAGCCGATGGACCCTATTCCGCGCTGGCGTGACCACTGATCACACAGAATGGATTCGTGTTTAACTGCATGGCTCCGAAATGGAGATTGACAACCAAGTGTCATGGATATATTGTCGGGACAAGAGCAATGAGGTATTCATACCCTCATTGCAAATTCAAATGGGAAATCCCAACTAGTGTTAAGGAAAGCAAGAAGGAGGTCCTGTATGTCTCTATTTGAACTTAAAGACAAGATCGCCATCGTTACTGGTGGCGCTGGTGGTATCGGTACATGTATCGCTCTACAGTATGCGAAAGCTGGCGCCAATGTCGTTGCCGTCAGCCGTAACCAGGAGAATCTGGATAAGGTTGCCGCAGAAATCAAGGCTCTCGGCAGGGAATCCCTTGCCATCGCCACAGATGTCTGCATCCCGGAGCAGGTAGACAACATGGTCAAACAGACGGTGGATAGGTTTGGCCGGATTGACATTATGGTCAACAACGCCGGTCGCGGCAGCCTCCCCGTCATGCCGGAGGAGCTCTCTTTTGAGGACTGGAATACCATTATTGCCCTCAATCTTACCGGCCCCTTCCTCTGCAGCATCGCCGCCGGTAAGGTAATGATTGAGCAGAAGAGTGGCAAGATAATCAATATCTCCTCGACTGCTGGCATTAAGGGCTCCCCGGGTATGGCTCATTACGGGGCGGCCAAAGCTGGTGTTATCAACCTGACCAAGTCCCTGGCTAATGCGTGGGCGCAACACAACATCAATGTCAACTGTATTGCCCCCGGTCTGACTGCGACTCCAGGGCTTAAAAGTGCGGGGTGGATGCCACCCGATAAAACCGAGGACGGCACGCCGGTACCGCCGCTGCAATTTCCCCATGGTCCTGAAGAGGTTGCCAATCTGGCCCTCTTCCTTGCTTCTGCATTGTCTGACCATATCAGCGGTGAACTCATACCAATAAGAGGGTCAGTTGCACTGGATCATTGACGCATGGGGACGTGGCACTTACCGTTTGCCTTTGCCCTGGCATGCCCCCACAAAGGATACCTCTCCCTATGTTAGAGTTGAAGATAGTGGACTTGCCCCCATTACTGTACCACCTGCAATGTTAGTTTTACGGGTTCTGCGGCCATCTTAACCGCAGCGAACTCCAGAGGGGGTTTCAGAAAGCAACTAAGGCCGCCGGCCTACCCCACCGGTCGTTTCACGAGATCCGACATACGTGTGCAAGCCTGCTGATCAGGCAAGGCGTAGACCCCAGGACCCTCACCATGTGGCTCGGACATCACAGTGTCAAGACAACCCTGGACATCTACGGACACCTGCTCAAAGGGCCAGCGGGGGTCGGCCGCGGAGCGCCTCAGTGCCGTATTCGATGAGATTCCTTCACCCGAGTAGTCAATGGAGTGTCAGCAAAGTGTTAGCAGCGAGGTTAGAAACCAGAGTGTTTACACAGGGAATACGGGCCATGGCGTACTATGGTGTATAATATGTCTCAGTAATCGCCCGGAAACCCTCGGGGAACACCGGGTCGGAGAGTGTAGGATGTACTACTTTGCCTATGCCAGCAATCTGAGCCGAAAACAGATGACGGAGCGCTGTCCTGACAACCAGCCCAGGTTTCGCGCCGTACTGCCCAACTACAAGCTGATATTCACCGGCTGGTCAAGGCAGTGGCGGAGTGGGACCGCCAGTATCAAACCTTTCCAGGGAGAAAAGGTCCCGGGGGCGGTCTACGAGATATCAGAGCTGTGCCTGAAACGACTGGACAAACACGAAGGTTACCCCACCGTCTATGACCATATAAACGTGAGGGTAATCGACGAGGACGGTGAGGCCGTCCGGGCAGTCACATATATCAAGCGGGAGCAGTCGGAAGAAACACAACCCTCGCGGGAGTACCTGGCAGTAATCCAGCAGGGCTATCACGACTGGGAGATTACCTGACCGACGGGGCCGCGACGCCAGGAGAAGTGTAAACTCATGAAGCACGTCCTCAACATAGCCCACCGGGGCTTCACCAGGGATTTCCCGGACAATACCCTGGAGTCTTTTGAAGCCGCCATCCGGATACCGGTCGATGCCATAGAATGTGACGTTCGGGAGACCGCCGACGGCCATTTTGTTATATACCACGACGCCGAGTTGTCCGGCAGGGACATAGGCCATCTGTCACTATCCGAAATCAAGGATACCCGGCTTCGTGGCCGATTCCGAATACCGACCCTCGAAGAAACCCTGGACCTGTGCCACGAACGGGTCAGGTTGAACGTCGAAGTCAAGCGGGTAGACTCTCTGGCCCGTTTCCTTGATATCCTGCGGGCGGGTATCCAACCGGACGAGGTGTTCCTGACCTCATTCAACAGGGACCTTGTGATGGAACTGGCCAGTCTGGCTCCCGATATACGGCGGGGCGTCATCACCGCCACCCCGATGGAAGACCACGTCACCCTGGTCCGGGAGACAGGGGCGGATATGATCATCGTGATGTTCCCCAGTGTGAACACCGACCTCGTCCGCGAGGCCGATGAGGCCGGCCTACCCGTCTTCGTGTGGGGTTTTGCCGACATGACCCAGGTCCGCATAGCCCTTGACCTGGGCGTGGACGGCATAATCACCGACTTCCCGGACCAGGCCAGAGCAGAGCTTGAGCGAATGGGCAAGAACTCGTCATAGCCCGCTCAAGCAGAACGGACCCGAGGAGGCAGGAAATGACCGGTAAGACCGTTCTGGTCGCCCGGGAGAATGGTATAGCCACCATTACTCTCAACCGTCCTGAGGTGCTCAATGCAATGAACACCCGGCTGAACCAGGAACTCAGGACCGTAATGGAGGAATTGAAGAGTGACAGGACGGTCCGGGTAGTGATTATCACCGGTGCCGGAGACAGGGCATTCTCCGCCGGCAGAGACCTCAAGGAGTACAGCGAGTACAAGTCCACGCCCATTGAAGACTGGGAGAGGCGTGTGCAATCAGGCGAGAACTCCGGTGTGGCCGGAATGCCCCAGCCGACCATCGCCGCCATAAACGGCTTCGCTATCGCCGGTGGCCTGGAGCTTGCCCTTGCCTGCGATATCCGCATTTCCTCGGAGAAGGCCACTTTCGGACTCTTCGAGATACGACGTGGTTTCTTTCCCGGCGGCGGGGCCACCTGGCGGCTGGCTCCACTTGTCGGCAAGGGTTGGGCAATGGAGATGCTCCTTGGCGGAGATACCATCACGGCGGATGTTGCCGAGCGTATCGGGCTGGTGAACCGGGTCGTCCCCCACGACCAGCTAATGCCTGCCGCCCGCGAGTTGGCCCGAAAGATAGCTGACAAGAGCCCGGCGGCAGTGAGGCTGGCAAAGGCAGCCATCAATCAGGCCACGGCCGCTTACGAACGCACAGGTTTCGATATCACCGTTGCCCTGCGTTCCCTGGCCGAAACCAACGAGGATATCAGGGAAGGCACCAGAGCCTTCGTTGAGAAGCGGAAGGCCGATTTCAAGGACTAGCCTCTAGCTTTCGTTATCCTCCCTTTTTACCGGTAGGAGCCACAATGTGCCCTCCTGGTTCTCCCTGATGCGGTCCCAGTTCCAGAACATCGGGCGGTACTCAAGATTGAGCCAGGGCTGGATGTTATCGTTGTAGTGCGGACTACCAGGATGCCCGGACTGCCCCGGTGGCAGTATCCACACCGCGCTGTCGACGTCGGCGAAATCCACTATCATCCGGAACGAGACACCCATATTAGTGGCAAAGCCCGTCCGGTAGCCCGGTGCGGCATTGAACACCGTAGTGCCATCGCCACCGATACCAACCGGCGGGATGTTGAAGGCTTCATCGTATGGCGGTGTCCGCCCCAGGTTGTGAATGAATGTCTGCCGGTGCAGCCTGCCCCAGTTCCATTTTGCAGAATCGGCTCCCTGGTTCTCAGTGAGGAAGTCCTGCGCCTCCTTGAGCGATTTCTGCATCACCTGCTGCCATGTCATCCCCCGTGTGGCCTCGTTCAGTTCCAGGATGGAATGGTCGTCTTCTTCCATCTGACGGAGGAGTCGGGGCAGGTAACAGCTTTGCCAGCGGTCAAGTGCGGTAGCCGCACCCGGAAGTCCGGTGAGACAAGAGAAGACGCTCGCCAGGAGCTTCTGCATGAAGACCTCATACATGGCCGCTGCTGGTGCATCCGGCGACAGTACGCAGTCCCATGATTGCAGCAGTTCCACAGCAGCCCGAAGCTCTTTCGCTGGTTCTATTTTCCCCAGCATCCGGACAATGTCTGCCGCCGGTCGACAATAGCGGTCGCCCTGGATGGCCATGAAATCCTCTATTCCGAAGCTAGCTTTGCCACGCAGCATATCTTCGACACGCCATGCCCGATAGGTAATGGTGGGCACATTCACGTGATACTTGTACCCGGCAGGAACTACCCGGTTATTGGCACTGGCAATGAAATGACGGTCCGGGTTCTTCGCCCGGGGCAGTTCCTCAAATGGTATGAATCCAGTCCAGTCATACTCTCCGGTCCACCCCGGCGCAGGCACGGCGTTAGCCCCGCCGTGAGCACGTACCGGAATATCACCAAGGAGCTGGTAGGCGATATTGCCGGAATCGTCAGCCGTTATCCGGTTCATGGGTGGGCCGGCCCAGTTACGCTGGGACTCGCGGAACTCGTCGACATCCTTTGCCCGGGCCATTCCCGGTATACACTCGAAGGTGCTGACCACTCCGTGAGCCGTCCACTGCCAGGCGAGCGGTACTCCGGGTTCAAGAGGCCCTCCGCTTACCAGCGGGCCGTGCACCGTGACCGGGATATCCTCGACCACCGGTTCGCTACGCCCTTTGACCCGGATTTCTTCGTGCCGCATCTCTGCTTCGAGCCACCGGTCCCGGTACAGGTATTTCCGTCCGCTCTCGTCAAAACGCTCCACGAACAAGTCGGCGATATCCGCCAGTGCATTGGTTACCGTCCAACCGACATGGCCGTTGTGCCCGTAGAGAAACATGCCGGGCACGCCGGGGGTACTCACGCCGGTCATCTCCCACTCCGGCGTCCTCAGGTGGCTGATGTACCACACGGGTGCGGTCTGAATAACGGCGTGCGGGTCACCGGCAAGCAGCGGTTTTCCCGAAGCACTCAGGTTGCCATCTACCGCCCAGTTGTTAGAGCCGCCTTCCGGTGAAGAAATCGGTGCCAGATTCGCGGCCAGGGCACTCATCTCAGCCAGTTCTGCCCCCAATCCCTTTCCAGTACTGCCGGGAGGGCATACCACCGGTGACTCCCCTGGTACGTCCGGTTCGAGAAGGACTGCCGCTTCCGGGCCCAGTTCACGCGCAATCGCGGCACGGAGGAGTTTAATATTGAAATCGGCAGTCTGGGTGAGGAAGATGACTTTCCAGAGGGCAATGCTGTCAGTGGGAGACCAGGGTTCCGGCTCCAGGTCCAGGACGGCAAACTCCGGCGGCAACTGGTGTATCGCGCCCATTGCCGCGTTGACACCATCGCTGAACGCCTGGAGAATATCCTGCGCTTCCTGATTTAGCTGGGGATAATCGCGCTCAGCGACACGCTGTATACCAAGTCGACGGTAGTACCGGTCGACTCGTATCAGAGGTTCACCAAGTATCTCCGAAAGCGTCCCCCGGGCAAAACGCCGTGTCCGCTCCATCTGCCATAGCCTGTCCTGGGCATGGCAGAAGCCCTGGGCAAACCAGATATCATGCTCATTGCTCGCCGTGATATGAGGGCACCCCCAGAGGTCACGAATCACGGACACGGACTTGTGAAGGCCGTCTGCCCATATCCTTCCCTTAATTTTAGGCAGTCCACGCTTCTTAAGCCGTTCCGGCGTTAACGCCATGTCAGGACCTCCCAAATTTAACACTGACACACGTCCACCGCGAAACAGACCCTTCAGTTCTCCTCTGGAACGTCTGCGGTGAATCTAGCAGTAAAGAAGGCGATCACTTCTCCGACCATCTCGTCTTCATGTGCGCTCCAGAAATGGTCTGCCCCCGGTACGACATGGTACTCGGTGGGGTGACGAGCCGCCTTGAGATACTGCTGGAAATGGTCCATCTGGATTACCGAGTCGATACCACCCACGATAATCAGCTTTGGCCTGGTGAGTTTCTCCAGTTCTACCCACCCGCTGTCAGTCAGTGCCGGTGACACCAGGACAAGACAGGCGACACGCTCCTCCTCAAGTGCAACCGGTAGAGCAACACCACCACCGAAGGAGTACCCGGCCAGCCCGATTCTCTCCTGGTCCACATCGGCTGCGCTGGAGAGAAACTCCAGGGCTGCCCGGACATCTTCCCTCTCATTGACTCCACCACCGAACTGACCGCCACTGTTACCCACTCCACGGAAGTTGAAACGGAGGGCGGCTATCCCCTGCTGGCTCAATGCTTCACAGATGGTAACGACCACGTTATTGTACATGTTACCACCATAGAGCGAGTGTGGATGGCAGACCACTACCGCAGGGGACAGGGCCTGTCGTCCGGACAGGCTCTCCCTTTCAGGCAAGTGCCATTCGCCTTCAAGAGTGATTTCTCCACAGGGAAACTCCACATGGATGGACTTCACTTTCTCACCCCTTTCGCCTTCCTGCTCCTGCTCTTTCACCTCAGCCCACCACTCCTTGAGTCGGGCAGCCACCTCTTGCTCATAGCCCTGGTCACCAGGGGTGTAGAAGCGCTTTCCCTGAAGCGAGTCCGGCAGATTCTGTTGTTTAACGAAGTGCTCCGGGTGGTCATGGGCATACTTGTATCCCTTACCGTAGCCGACCTCCCTCATCAGCGACGTCACCGCGTTCCGCAGGTGAAGCGGCACAGGGTCGTTGGGTCCCTGCTGAATCTGCGCCTGTACGGCACCGTAAGCCCGATAGAGAGAGTTGCTCTTGGGGGCAGTAGCCAGGTAGACTACCGCCTCAGCAAGGGCAAGACTACCTTCCGGCATACCGATGAAGTGCACTGCCTGCTGGGCGGCCATGGCGACCACCAGCGCCTGCGGGTCTGCCATGCCAACATCCTCCGAGGCAAACCGTACCAGACGACGGGCAATGTATAGCGGTCCCTCTCCTCCTTCAAGCATCCTGCCCAGCCAGTAGAGAGAAGCATCCGGGTCGGAACCACGCATCGACTTATGCAGCGCCGAAATAATATCGTAGTGCTGTTCGCCGGACTTGTCGTAGACCAGTGCCCTCTGCTGCACGGCATCCTCAACCACCGGCAGAGTAATATGACGCCTCCCGTCAGCATCCGGAGGTGTCGTCATAACGGCCAGTTCCAGGGCATTGAGAGCAATTCGGGCGTCGTGGTCCGACATCATCACCAGGTGGAGCATGGCCTCGTCTTCAAGCTCGATGTCTATATGGCCTAGCCCATTTAGCCGGTCCTTCAATGCCCTAAGGATAATAATACGGATTTCGTCTTCGCTGAGAGGGTTGAGCGTCAGCAACTGGCACCGCGATAGCAGTGGCGCAATGACCTCGAATGAGGGGTTCTCAGTGGTAGCGCCTATCAGGGTGACGGTACCATCCTCCACGTAGGGCAGCACGGTATCCTGCTGCGCCTTATTGAAACGATGAATCTCATCGATGAACAGGATGGTCTTTCGCTGGTAGAGCTTGCGGCGCTCCCTGGCCTCTTCAATGATGCGGCGCAGGTCGGCAACACCGGCACTGACAGCACTCACCGAGCTGAAATGGGAATCGGTGGAGTTGGCAATGATACTGGCCAGGGTGGTCTTGCCACTGCCGGGCGGACCCCAGAGAATGATGGAGGGAATCCGGCCGGACTCGATAGCGGTTCTGAGCACGTGCCCCTTGCCTACCAGGTGCTCCTGCCCGACAAATACGTGGAGACTGGACGGCCTCATCCGGGCGGCGAGGGGTGCCTCCTTCTTCTTCTGCTCCTCAGACTTCTGCTCGAACATGTCCATGAAGGGCTTCCTTTAAGGGGAGAATAGGTTTCCTATTCCCTGGTAGGTATTCTTTGAACGTCTGGCTATCTTGCCAACAATTATTAGATTGTCCTTATCAAAAACAGCGTATATTATGCGCCAATTCCCCACACGGATTCTGTATATAGAAGCTCTTAGTTTCTTACTCCCGAAAGGTCCAGGGTCACCGCCAAGCTGTTGTAAGGCAGCTACTATACGTGCCAGGTCTTGAGCAGGAAGATTATCCAGCTCGCGCTGCGCACGGGAGGTTAACTTAAGTTGATACACGCGTATTCCTCTGGCGCAGATATTCCTCCAAATCTATTGCCAACTCAGGGTGAGCACGGTACTTAGCCAATTCCTCTTCCATGTCCTGAATATCAGCAATATCTTCACCGTATACGGTATCAATAGCTCGCCGGATTAGCTCGGCGAGAGAGGTATCTGCCTCAAAAGCGAGCCTTCTGAGCCATTGGTGGGTTGCTTCAGGTAGATAGACCATAGTTCTTTTCATTGGTGACTCCCTCAACAGTAATAGACACATATATATTATAGCATATATATGCCGTGGTGTTCAGTATGTCCATGATGGGTCTTACCTCGTCACCGCAGAGCGATAAGTTACTACCATCTACACCTTCTTCATCCCCTCTCTTTCATCCTCTATCTGTCATTGCGAGCCGAAGGCGAAGCAATCTCAAAGGTACTACCGTTATCTCCCTTTCTCACTGTCCAGATTGCGCCCACTGAAGTCAGCGAGGCGTCGCTACACTCCTCGCAATGACGTAATGCTCAGGGTTATAGGGGCTTCACCACGTCCGTCAGCTTCTCGTGGAGCTTCACCATGGCGAGGGTGTCCTGTTTGCAGTATTTAAGCAGATTCTGCTTGACCGTATCAACCTCATCCGGCTTCCAGTAGGTGCCCATAGCCAGGTAGGCAAAAGCTGCCGATGCGGAATCGCCCTCACCGATTTCCATACCCTTATACGACATTCCCGAAACAAGTGCCGGCAAGGTGGCCTTTATCGAGGTGCTGCCGTGAAAGTCGGGGTGATAGTAGTTCCGCCTGATTATGGCTTCCAGGTCCACGATGCGCTCTCGCAGGGCACCCAGTGCATCCGACAGGTCAGGGAACAACTGCGCCAGGCCGTTAATGACCGCATTCTCAAAGCTGGAATAGGCGATGATGCTGCCCTGCTCCCCCAGGTCTCGGAGCAGACGCTCAGCAAGCTCCCGGCGGCAGTCTCCGGCAGGGTCCGCCAGGTACTCACGGTGCTCAATAACCCTGCCGACATCAGAACACACGTGTACAGAGTATTGTGTTGGGATCTGAGTATACGGAGCAATATCGGGATACAGTGGTATCGCCGTCATCATCGTTTCAAAATCCAGGTAGTACGCCGGCCACTCGATGGTCTCCAACTCCGTTCTTAACTCTTCACCAACGTACGACTCACCACGTTGAACGCAGTCCTTTACGTGGGTCTGGTTCTCCGTCAGGTCAAACCAGTTGGGGATGTCCTCGATACGTACAATACCATGCGCCACCAGTTCGCCAAACCTGGTCTGACTCAGCCTCGGAAGGTCGAAGATATGGTTCTTTATCCCTCTACCCACACAGATACGGAAGAGGTCACAGTGACGACATTCCATGATGAGTTGCGGTTCCGGTTTCTCCTCTGCCCTGGTTATCTCCTCGATTTCCCGCCGGATGGTTTCAAGCTCCTCGACGCGTGCAAGGACTTCGTCAGTGTGGTCTATTCGCGTGAAGAGCGCATCATCCGCCATTCCCAGGCGGAAATCGCGGGACACCAGAAACAAGGAGACCCCGCCTATTTTCAGCCCACAGAAATCCGCCACCATGTAGGTATGGGCCATGTCGTCAATATATTCCATCCTGTCATTTGTGCCGGACTTCACCTCTATCAGGTGCCAGCCTTCGGCTTCCTGTTCCAGTACATCTGCCCTGGTGACAAAGCCGTCCGCCAGGAAGGCACCCTCAAAAATGGCTGGAACCGACGAGTGGAGAGCGTCGGTAGTCTTCCTGGCAGCAGAAGACAGGTTTACATCCGCTACCATCAGGCCGTCCGGATAGAGCGTCCTGGCCCTCCGGCCTATCTCCCGGCCCTGCGCAAACCGGAACCTGTCTCCCAGGGTCAGGCGCGGCTTCGGCGCTTCTCCGGTACGCAGCATCCATCCCAGCACGGGACATGTCAGCGCATTCAGGAACACATTCTTTGATACGTTTCTCATGGTCTCAGTACATCCACCATCCGGCGCAGCGTTCTGAAAACGTTAGCCCACAATTATATCGTCCAGCCGCCGCTTGGGTACATGGTGCACCTGGTCTTCATCGCGCCAGTAGCGGGCATCGCCGCCCGGCTCCAGGGTCTCCATTACTACACGCTCCTTGGGTTTGCCCAGGGCCAGCACAAGGAGAATCTCGAATTGCTCCGGGATTTCCATAAGCTTACGCAGTTCGTCACGTTTTACCGAAGCCAGCATACACCCGCCCAGACCTTTGTCCACGGCACCGAGGAGAATACTCTGCGCGGCTATACCGTGGTCGACGCCGGCGTTCTTACTTATCTCCGTGTCTCCCAGGATGATGATGTAGCCTGAGGGTCGTTCCCCCTCCGGCGGGCCGGACCAGTCCGGAAGTGCCGCCGCCCATGCCAGAGTGGAGAACACCCGGGCATTTCTCTCCGGAGTGCAGGAAAGGACGTATTTCAGGGGCTGCCGGTTGGCTCCTGATGCAGAGCACCTCGCCAGGTCGACCAGCTCCTTCAGTGTCTCCTGCTCAATGGGGACATCCTGATAGAAACGCCTGTAGCTCCGGTTCTTCATTACCAGGTCTCTTATCATATCAACGTCCTTCCTTATTATTATTAGTGAGAATTACTTGTACCTCTTCACCTCAAAACGGTACAGATTGACCGCTTCTGCGGGGCCTATGCCCGCCTTCATGCGGCAAATCTCAATCTGCCTCTCCACGCTATCCACTCCTTCAAGGTCGGGTAGCAGCAGGCCCCGTCGCCAACCGGCCTCAACAATGGCCCCGTAACGTTTCGGGTCAAGCTGGTCGGCCCTGTCGATACCTTCCGGTGTCGTCAGAACATCAACGCTGTACTCAAGGCTGTCGAGTTCATCTATGCTGACCGGAAGGAAGCGCGGGTCCCTGGTGGCGGAACTGATGGCGTTGGTGACAACCTCTTCGGCGATATTGTTCTCCGCCGGTTCAAATGTCCCGATACAGCCACGCAGTTCGTGGTGCATGTGAAGGGACACAAAGACACCGGCCTTCTGCTCCATATCCTGCGTCAGGTTCTCCGGTCGGAGCCTCTTTCCTTCACGGACATACGTCTCGACGGTCTGTTTGGCCAGTCGCACCAGTGGCGACATTCCGCCGGCTTTGATAATTATCCCGGCGTATCCAACGACGGCTGAGTAGTCCCCGGTGGTGTCGCCGCTTGTCTGGTATCTGACCAGTTCCGTATCTCCGGCACCCAGTTCTTTAGCAGCGGCAATCATGGTGGCCGCCGGTGCGTAAGCACACATCGATATGTTCAGTTCCCGCACCCGCTTCAGCAGTTTCTCTTCGTCCAGCTCCAGTATCGCCTCTATCCCCTCCCTGTCCTTCCGCTCTGCCGATTGCTGCGGTTCGTAGTGGGTCATGTCACCGGAGGCTATTATAACCACGCCCCTTTCCAGCTCTTTGACTGCCCCGGCCAGGGCCTGCCCGATTTCCCGGTACGTGTCAACATCAGCGGAAGCAAGAACGATAGGCACAATCCTGACATTCGGCTTGAAATACTGCAGGAAAGGCAACTGTACTTCAACAGCATGCTCCTGCAGGTGGGCCAGATAGTCCTCCTTCAAAATGCCGGACAGGTTCAGGACTTTTTTACCTAGCTCGGTATCGAGATCGACATCCCCCAGCGGAGTTCTCCATGTCCCCTCCGTCATGATGCTGAAAGGCTCCCCCATCCCGGTGTGACTCGGCCCCATGATAATAAAGGTATCCTTGAACCTGACCCGTGATATGGTTGCCCCGGCTACCGTTCCGGAGTACTCGTAACCGGCATGAGGCATCACCACACCGATAACGTCTTCTTTGTCCGCCCTCTCATCGACCATACCGCCGATAATCTTCCGCAGCCGGTCAGGGCTGCCGGGATAGAACCGTCCCGCGACCACCGGTTCCCTAATCATTATGTCCACCTCCTCTACCGGGCATCCTGAAGCCAAGCTCCGCCCCGCAGTATCCACACTTCGAGCCGTTCAAGGCTACCACATTGGTCTGGTAACCGGACCTGGCCACAACCAACTTTCCGCAGGAGTAGCATACCGTGTTCTCACTCTCGTGGCCGGGAACGTTTCCCAGGTAGACAAACCGTAGTCCGGCAGCCCGCCCGATATCACAGGCATGTTCCAGGGTTGCGATTGGTGTTGAAGGAAGTTCTGTCATCTGGTACTGGGGGTGGAATCTGGTCACATGCCACGGCGTCAGTTCACCCAGGCTATCATATATCCACCGGGCGATACCCTGAAGCTGCTCGTCATCGTCATTCAACGTGGGTATGATATTGGTGATAACCTCAACGTGCATGTTCCACTTTGTTTTAGCCCGCTCGGCGACCTCCAGTATCTCCCGCCAGTGGGTTATCCTGGCCAGTCGGTGGTAGACGGAGTCGGTGAAGCCCTTGACATCCACTCGCCAGGCGTCCAGATACGGCCCGATGATGTCCAGCGCTTCCGGTGTAAGGTAGCCATTGGTCACGTAGACCGTATACAGGCCCTTTTCTTTAGCCAGCCGGGCCCCGTCAAGGGTGTACTCGAACCAGATACTCGGTTCGTTGTAAGTCCAGGTAATACCCTGGCATTTACTACGCTCGGTTAGCTCTATTAGTTGCTCCGGCAGGATTTCCCGCGCGCCGTATGTTTGGTTATGGTCACGGACGGAAGAAATCTGCCAGTTCTGGCAGCCCCGGCACTGGAAATTACACCCCCAGCCGCCTACCGAGAAAGCAAGGGTACCGGGGAAGAAGTGAAACAGGGGTTTCTTCTCGATCGGGTCGGCAGCCATGGAAGAGACCCGGGCGTAACTGAGATTCTGCAGGGTGCCGTCCACGTTCTGGTACATCCGGCAGACCCCGAACTTACCCGGGTTAATGCTGCAGCGCCACTGGCAGGTACCGCACTTCACCCTGGAACCCGGAAGCTTCTCAAAGAGCATCGCCTCTGGCATTCCTACCTCCAGCCACCGACTCGGCACAATTATACCACTAGAATGTTGCTAATAATACTCCGCACGGGCCCACCTTTGGGAGCGCGCACAACGCTGCAATCCGAGACGCAGCGTCGGCTCGATTCGATCATGGTCGCCAACTGTCATGTGGATGAGGCTCAAAGCGGAATATACCGTTGTTCAGTTCCCTGTCAGCATCCCTGAGTTCTTCGATCAGATTCTTCCTGGCCTCGGCCATGAAGGGGTTCAGGAGTTGTGTCTCGCGATACGTAACCGGAGAGTTGCACTTGAGGTGCTCAATCAGCTGCAGCAGGAATGAACCAGCCCGTGATTCTCCCAACAGGATACGCTGCGCGGGTTCCAGGGCCAGTTCGAGAGCGATCCCCAAAGTGAGCGGTACCAACGACGGCACCACGCCTATCGTAATCCTCCGGGGTAACAGGCCAGAGTGTGTATCCCTGCTGGTTCAGGTACCCAGAGATTCGCTTGTCCGGCTCTCCGATAACGGGGATTTCCCCTTCGTGAAGTTCCGGGAGGCCGAATCGCTGTCTGCGGACTAACGACAATTCACTTTCTGCAGCGATTCTAGCAGTGCAGCAATCCATGACAACACAGTGCTCCCGCGAGGACTCATTGATCTGGTCGACCCATAACCGGATCACTTCAACAGGCACCGCCAAGAAAAGGAAGTCGGCCTCTGAAATGGCTCTGCCAGGGTCGTCTGCTGATGCAGCACCCGCAGTCCTGGCTTCCTCCTCCACATTCCTGGCTGAGAGAACCGCCACGTCGAAGCCACGCGAGAAGAGTTGGGCAGCACGTTTTCCCATCCGGCCAAAACCGATGATGCACATTTTCTCATTACCAGGCAACCGTACCACCCCCTTTCACACAATTACCCCTGAACTTGATGGACAGACATGACCTATTATAGTGCATGGCTCGCCAACAGATAAACTATTACGAATGCAAAAAGCATGCCTTTATAACCATAAATCTATTGACAAACAGATACCCCCCTTGTTAAAATCCAATTGCTGGGGGGATGCGGGCCATCGACAATGCGGTGAGTCCACTAATAAGAATCCCCGGTAATGTAGCTGGTCGCTTGGATCGGATACGACCGAGACGGCAGGAATATCGGTGATACACGAATGCCTTCTCTGGTTGTACCGGAGAGGGCATTTTTACTGGGAACGGAGCGGAGGAAGACAGCCATGCTGAAGCTGGGTTTCATCGGGGCGGGAACTGTGGGCACGGCACTGGCGAGAAGATTGAGCGAGAGGCAATATCCCGTTGTCGCTGTCTTCAGCCGCACCCCGGACTCCACAAACAGGCTTGCCCGGGCAGTAGACGGTTGTCAGGTAGTTGAGAGTGGTCAGGCGGTGGCTGACGTCGCTGAGCTTATCTTCATCACCACGCCCGATGATGCCGTCGGTCCGGTGGTAGCCGGAATAGAGTGGCATCCCGGCCAGAGCGTGGTCCACTGCAGCGGCGCTGACTCTGTGGACACGCTGGAGACGGCCAGGAAACAGGGTGCCGGTGTCGGTGCTTTTCACCCCTTGCAGACCTTTGCCAGCGTGGAGCAGGCCATCAGTAATATAGCCGGTTCTACTTTTGCCCTCGAAGCTGGGGAACCCCTGCTGAGCACGCTCAAGGAACTGGCCCATGCCCTGGACGGACATCCCATAGAGCTAAGACCGGGAGCCAAAGTGCTCTATCACGCCGCCGCCGTTATTGCCTGCAACTACATGGTGACCCTGGTCAAGCTGGCTACCGACCTGTGGCAGACCTTCGACGTAGCACCGGATGAGGCTACACAGGCGCTGCTCCCACTGTTGCGGGGGACCATTGCCAATATCGACCGCGTAGGGATACCGCAGGGCCTGACCGGACCTATTGCCCGTGGCGATACCGGTACTATCAGGAAACACCTGGAGGCCCTGGAGAAAGCGGCTCCCGCCGTGCTTTCCACATACTGCGACCTCGGCCGCCAGACCGTTCCTATCGCCCTGGCTAAAGGTAAAATAGACAATAAACAAGCTGAAGAGCTACTGGCTCTTCTCAAGGACAATCCTTCGGGAAAAGATTAGAAGACCGGATGAAGGAGGCAAATAGAACATTGAAATACAGGACATTACTTCCCCTGGTTGTACTGTCAATTGTCGGAACGCTGCTGACAGGATGCGGTGGGACACCCAGTCCACCGGTGGGCAGCATAAAACACCTTCAGGAACTGACACAGGTTGGTCAGACTTTCGACCAGTTCCAGGAGTTAATGACAGACGCACTGAAGGACAGAATGACAATATATCCGGCGCAGGATATCGCGAAACAGGAGAGTGGCAACTGGACATTCAAGGCCAAGGAGGGTGGTAGCCCCGGGGACACCGATGCACCCTGCCTGGCCATCGTAATCGAGCCGGACCCCGGTGACAACATGTACTTCGCGGTCTTTCTCAAGGACAGACAGATTATTGCCGTGGAATGGTTCGATTATGCAGGGGCATTCGTAATAAATACGGTGCTTGGTAATCTGCTGGACCTGGGGGGAACTGAATAGTCTGACTGGCCGTTTTAGACCAGGCCGGTTCACACTATCCACAAGGAGTATAAGCCTGATGCGCTTCATGCTTAAGAGCAAGATTCACCGGGCCCGGGTAACCGGTGCCGACATCAACTACGAAGGCAGTATCACCATTGACCGCAAGCTCATGCAAGAGACGGATATCCTGCCTTATGAGCAGGTCCATGTGCTGGATATCAATAACGGTTCTCGCCTGGTAACCTACGCTATCGAGGGTGGTGAAGGTGAAATATGCCTTAATGGAGCAGCGGCCAGACTGGTCTCAATCGGAGACCTGGTTATCATCCTCTCCTACTGCCAGGTCAGTGATGAAGATATCCCGGACTTCGAGCCCAGGCTGGTTTTTGTTAATGCTGATAACGTCAGTATGTCAGTTGGACGCCTCGCCGAGACTGCGCCCGTCTAAGGAGGAGGACAATGCGTATAACAATCAATGACATCAGGGAACTGAAGGAAAAGGGTGAGATAATCACCATGGTCACGGCCTACGACTACTCGACCGCCAAGATTGTAGACCAGGTGGGAATACCACTCATCCTGGTAGGAGACAGTCTTGGCATGGTGGTGCTGGGCTACGAGTCTACCATCCCGGTGACGCTGGACGTTATGCTGCATCACACCAAGGCGGTAGTCAGGGGCACCGAGCGGGCACTGGTGGTTGGTGACATGCCCTTCATGACCTATCACACCAGCCCCGAGGACGCAATGAGGAATGCGGCACGCTTCATACAGGAGGCTGGTGCCCAGGCAGTCAAGCTGGAAGGTGGAGTTACCGTCGCCGATAAAGTGAAGCGCATCGTGGAGTGCGGTATCCCGGTGATGGGCCACATCGGGCTTACGCCACAGTCCATCAATCAGTTCGGCGGGCACAAGGCCCAGGGGAAGACCCCGGAAGCCGCGGTAAAGATACTCGAAGACGCCAGGGCCCTTGAAGAAGCCGGTGCATTTGCCGTGGTACTGGAGACAGTCCCGGCCCAGCTGGCAAGCCTGATAACGGAGAAAATCAGCATCCCTACCATCGGCATCGGCGCCGGGCCTGGCTGCAGTGGCCAGGTGCAGGTCATCAACGACCTGCTGGGTTCGTACACGGACTTCGTCCCGCGGCACGCCAAGCAGTATGCCAAGCTGGCTGATATAATCTCCGGTGCGCTCACCGAATATTACAACGAGGTGCGCGCCGGCACTTTTCCCACGAAAAAGCACGGCTCCTCCATAGACGAAAGTGTACTGGCAGAGCTCAAGGCAAAGTAGGAAGACCAATCGGTATCCTTTGACCAAAGGCCTTAACCGGAGGGTGGTTATGAGCATCGTACAGGGGAAACAGACTGGTGCGTCGACACTATGGTCTGGTCACGCTTCCAGAGATAATAGCGAGAAGAAGGGTCCTGACATGAAGGTCATCGAGACGGTGGACGAAATGAGAAGGTTACGCCGTACCCTGGCCGAGCCAGTCGGCTTTGTACCGACCATGGGCTATCTTCACGAAGGTCACCTTTCCCTGGTGAAACGGGCCCGTGAGGTCAATGCAACCGTTGTGGTCAGCATATTCGTGAATCCCACCCAGTTCGGTCCCTGCGAAGACCTTGAAGATTACCCGCGTGACATCCAGCGTGACCTGGCAATGCTGGAGGAACTGGATACGGATGTTGTCTTCATGCCGTCGCCGGACGAGGTCTACCCACCGCAGTTCAACACATGGGTAGAGGTTACCAGGCTGACGGAACGACTCGAAGGAGCCGCCCGACCGACCCACTTCCGGGGTGTCACCACCGTAGTCGCCAAGCTGTTCAACATCGTACAGCCAACCCGTGCCTACTTCGGGCAGAAGGACGCCCAGCAGGCTATCGTTATCCAGAAAATGGCAACTGACCTCAATATGGACCTTGATGTCATTGTCTGCCCTACAATCCGGGAACACGATGGCCTGGCAATGAGCAGTCGGAATATTTATCTCACCCCGGAACAGCGCCGGTCGGCGGTAGTACTATCGCAATCGCTCAAGCTGGCCGAGCGACTATGGGCAGACGGCGATCGTAATGCCGAGCGTATCCGCGGCGAGATGCGGCAACTAATTGAGCAGCAGCCGGAGGGGCAGATCGACTACCTCAGTGTAGCTGACACACTGACACTTGAAGAACTGGACACAATCACATCTACAGCCCTGGTGTCACTGGCGGTCAGATTCGGCAAGACCCGGCTGCTTGACAACGTGGTGCTGAGACCCGACTAGTGCCCAGTTACCGAAATACCAGCTAGTATGTTCCATGGGGTGAGACCCTTAGGCTTCGGCCTGCTGGCTTTGCCAGCAGATAATCTCAGGGTGACACGCCGTTGATATGTCATTCTTGAGCGAAGCGAAGAATCTAAATGTTGCGCGTATTTCTGCAACTGAGTACTATTGTAATGGTATCCTGTCCCTAATATTCAGCCAGTACCAATGAATTTGCTGACCAGTCCCCGAATCTCTGCCTCCGGCTCTATCTTCACATCAAACCAGTGGATGTGTTCATCCTTCAGTCGGAACCAGCTATACTGGTGGCGTACCAGCCGGTGCGTCTCAGTCTTCATTTGCTGAACAGCCTCGGTTAGACTCAGTTCACCACGCAGGTACATGGTAATCTGCCGGTAGCCGATACCGGAGACGACCGGAGGAGCGGAGCCGTAGCCCATTTCTACCAGCTTCTTCACCTCATCAACCAGTCCTCGCTCAATCATGGTGTCAACCCTGGAATCAATCCGACGATACAATTCACCTCTATCTGTGGTCAGACCGATGATGAGCGTCTCATAAGACGGCACCTGTTTACCACGTAGCTCCGATATAGGTGCCGAGGTACTGCGACTGACTTCGAGCGCCCTGATAACACGGCGGACGTTGCGCGGGTCAATCCTGTGAGCAGCCACAGGGTCAATCCTGACCAGTTCCTCGTACAGGCGGTGACCACCTGATTCGGCAGCCCGCTTTTCCATTTCCTGACGGAACCCGGCATCCGGCGGGACACGCGGAATTCGCCAGCCTTCCACTACTGCCCGGACATAGAGACCGCTCCCACCGACGAGAAATGGCAATTGTCCGCGCCGGTGAATATTATCGATTGCTTCGCAGGCAATTTGCTGGTACCGGGCAAGGCTGAAATCCTCGTCGGGATTGATTATGTCAAGAACATGATGCCGCACCAGGGATTGCTCTTCCGGGCTGGGCCTGGCGGTGCCGATATCCATGTACCGGTATACCTGGCGGCTATCGGCACTGACTATCTCCCCGCTGAACTCCCCGGCCAGTTCGAGTCCCAGTCGGCTCTTGCCGACTCCGGTGGGGCCGACTATGACTACGAGACGCATCATTCTCTGTCCCGGCAATACGTCACCGCTCGCCTGATACATACTCCTGCCGGTTGCCTGCCGACTACCAGGGTATGAGGTCTTTGGTTGGCGGGTTGTTGGGGAAGAATATCTCTTCCGTCTGCCGGATAATGCTGGTGAACTGGTCCGCTTTCAGACTGGCCCCACCAACCAGGGCACCATCGATTTCAGACTGCTCCATGAACTCGGCGATGTTGTCTGCAGTAACGCTGCCACCGTAGAGAACGCGGGCGTCATCGGCCATCTGCTGACCGTACAACTCGGCCAGCGTACTCCGGATAATCCGGACAGTATCATTGACCTGCTTACCATGGGCTGCCCTGCCCGTCCCTATCGCCCAGATAGGTTCGTAAGCGACAACCAGTTCGCCGGAGCAGTCCAGTCCGGCCAGCGCAGACCTCAGTTGTCCGGTAACGATATCATTGGTCTTGCCAGCCTCGTTCTCCTCCAGTTTCTCTCCAACGCACAGAATGGGCTTCAGACCGGCCTTCAATGCCGTACCCATCTTCTTGTTCACAACATCATCCGAATCACCAAAGTACTGCCGGCGCTCCGAGTGCCCGATGATGACATGCTCACAGAGGCCGACCAGCATCATTGGAGAGATTTCGCCGGTATAGGCCCCTTTTTCCTCGAAGTATATATTCTGCGCACCCAGCTTAATCGAAGTCCCCTTGAGCGCCTCCTTCACAGGCACCAGAGAGATAAACGGCGGGCAGACCACCACCTCTACGTCATACGCCCCACTGAGCCCCTTGCGTACCTGATTGACCAGTTCGACGCCCTCGCTCACCGTGGTATTCATCTTCCAGTTGCCGGCAATCATCGGCAAGCGCATTCTGTCACCCCCGAATAAGTTTACTGTCCCGGTCAGTTACACATAACGTCAGGCAATTACTGACAGGGAAAATACCTTCATGCCCCGAACTTGGCCAGCTTGAGAGCGTGGGCCATCGCCAGGGGCATTGTCTGTGTGGCCGGAAACCTCCCCAGCCCACCAACTACACAGGCCGACTCCGAGAACTCGGTGGCACGGTCCGGTCGACACCACGGTGAGTACAGGAGCACCGGTACCGGATGCCAGCTATGCGCTTTCAGCAGGGCCGGTGTCGAGTGGTCTCCGGTGACCACTATCACTTCCGGTTGCAGACCGGTCAACTCAGGTAGAGCCTCATCGACTTGCTCGATGACCTTCACCTTCCGGTCGAAATCGCCATCTTCTCCGGCGGAATCGGTGGCCTTCACGTGGAGAAAGAAGAAGTCATAGGCAGCATATCTCTGCTTCAGGGTGCTGAACTCGTCCTCAATCGTAGGCCCGGTATCGAGAACGTCCATGCCCACCAGCCTGGCCAGCCCGCGATACATGGGATAAGCGGCAATCGCTGCCGGCTTCAACTTGTATATCTCGGTCATAGTCTCAAAGTGAGGTTTCTCAGAGAAACCGCGCATGAGGACCATATTGGCGGGATGATGACTGGCAAGGACTTCCCCTGCCCGAATGACAAACTGGCTGGCGACTGCCGCCATCTTCCCAGCTGCCGGTGATAGAGCGGTGATAGCCACCGGAGCAAGTCCCACCTGCTGAGGGTCGGATTCTGTCACCTGAGGAGTAAGACCCTCCCCACGAAATACGGCTATAAAGCGGTGCTCTCTCACCGGACGTACAATTACAGTCACACCCTCAACTGTCAGGCCATCCAGTTGTTGGCACAGCTCAGTACACTTCTCGGTGGATATGCGGCCGGCACGGCGGTCTGTAACCAGCCCGGAACTGTCCACGGTGCAGAAGTTCCCCCGGGCGGCCACATCCTGTGGTTGCAGGTCAAAGTCTATCCCCACCGCCTCAAGTACCCCACGCCCGATGTCGGCAGTAAGCGGGTCATAGCCGAACAGAGCCGTGTGACCCGGGGCACTGCCCGGGGTTATACCGCGACCAACCGGGTCTGCCAACCCACATACACCCCTGGCTGCCAATGCATCAAGATTCGGTGTCCGCGCTGTCTCCAGTTCTGTCCTGCCGGTCTCCGGTCGGGGCAACCCGCCGATACCGTCCACGACCAGCAGCACAATCTTGCCGGGCGAAGATCTGGAAAGTTGTTTCATCAACTCCAGACTATCAACTCTGGTGCCCACCTCACCCCCTTAGCCCCCTCTTTGATACGCGAATACCCCGTTGTAACTCAGGTTTCCTCCCTGTCACGCAGTGCCTCTACTCCCGGCAAGGGCTCACCTCCAAGGAGTCTCAGTGAAGCCCCGCCGCCGGTGGAAATAAAGGTCATCTTTCCAGCAAGTCCCATGTTTGTCGCTATTTCAGCAGTGGAGCCGCCGCCGAGGATTGTCGCCGCCTGGCTGCCAGCAATGAGCTTGGCCATGGCGCGCGTGCCTTCGGCGAACCGTGGTATCTCATAGACTCCCATTGGCCCGTTCCAGAATATGGTACGACACCTGCGTAGCTCCTCGTAGAAAGCCTTCGTTGTCTGCGGACCGATATCAGCAATCCGTTGTGTCTTACCGATGTTCTCAACCTGTACTGTCACTACACCAGACTCAGCATCAATGTCATCGGCAACAACCACGTCAATCGGCAACAGGAGATGCACTCCGCCATCGGACGCCTTTTGCATCAGGTTGTCTGCAGTCTCAAGCCGGTCTTCCTCGATGAGGGACTTGCCTACTTCATACCCCCTGGCCTTTAAGAAGGTAGCTGCCATGCCACCACCAATGAGCAAACAGTCTACTTTGGTCAGGATATTCTCCACCATACCAACCTTGTCGCTAACCTTGGCACCACCAAGAAGAGCGGCGAAGGGATGGGCAGGGTTCTCCAGTAGACCGCCGAGGGTGTTCAGCTCCTTCTCCAGAAGCATACCGGCAACCGCGGGCAGATGCTCGCTGATACGCACTATCGAGGTATGGCTACGGTGGGAGGTACCGAAGGCATCATTGACATACAGGTCGGCAAACCTTGCCAGGGCACGGGCGAAGATTGGACTGTCCCTTTCCTCGGAGGAATGGAAACGCAGGTTCTCCAGAAGGATGACATCCCCGCTCCTGAGAGTCTCTATCGATTTCTCCGTTTCCGCACCGATGCAGTTATTGGTTACTCCTACCTGCTTGCCAAGGAGCTGTGACAGCCGCTGGGCAACCACGGCAACCCGCAGTTTACTGTCTACCCTTCCCTCGGGTCGCCCCAGGTGAGTGGCCAGAATAACCCTGGCTCCCTGGTCAATGAGGTACTGAATAGTGGGAAGTGTTGCCCGGATACGGCTGTCGTCAGTAATCGCCCCGGTCTTATCATCCAGAGGCACGTTGAAGTCAACCCGAACCAGTACCCGCTTGTCCCTGACTTCAACATCTCTGACCGTCAGCTTGCTCATCTCTCACCCTGGACAGCAAAATCCCCGATGGTTGTTATCATGTGAACTGTGATTAAGTTGGCCCGATATTCGTGATTAATGGATAACCTCAATACTACGTGTTGATGCTGCCTTCTGCTGAAGCACCGGGAACAGGTCCAGCACCTGCCGACCTATCCCTTCGGCATCCAGCCCATACCGTGAGCGAAGCACCGCCTGAGGACCGTGCTCAATAAACTCGTCAGGGAGCCCGATACATCTGACCTGGACATCGTCCATACCGGTCTTCTGAAAGAGGTCGGCCACGCTGCTGCCGAAGCCGCCGCTGAGAACATTCTCTTCAACAGTGATAACTCGCTTGACCCGACCGGCGACATCAATCAGAAGCTCGGAGTCCAGGGGCTTGGCAAAGCGGGCATTAATTACGGTAGCCTCAATGCCGCTGGCTTCCAGCTTTTCAGCCGCTTTCATGGCCGGGTCTACCGTCGACCCGATAGCCACTATGGCAATATCATCTCCGTCTCTCATTACCTCACCCTTGCCGGTGGGGATAATATGCAACTTCTGGTCCATTTCTACTCCCAGACCGGCACTTCGCGGGTACCGGACGGCCATCGGATGCGCTGACCTAGTTGCCGTGTAGAGCAGGTGCTGAAGTTCGTTCTCATCCTTGGGAGCAGCAACAATGAGATTCGGGACCATTGTCAGGTAGGAGATATCAAAGGTACCCTGGTGCGTCTTGCCATCATCGCCAACAATGCCGCCACGGTCAATGGCAAACACCACCGGCAGGTCCTGAAGGCAGACATCATGGATTACCTGGTCAAAGGCGCGTTGCAGGAAAGTGGAGTATATGGAGACCACGGGGATGTAGCCCTGAGTGGCCAGTCCGGCAGCAAAGGTAACTGCATGCTGCTCGCAGATACCAACATCAA
The DNA here is from genome assembly GCA_035529395.1 of Dehalococcoidales bacterium. Classification (NCBI taxonomy): domain Bacteria; kingdom Bacillati; phylum Chloroflexota; class Dehalococcoidia; order Dehalococcoidales; species Dehalococcoidales bacterium. The sequence goes on from DATKWT010000136.1 coordinate 31,157, forward strand.
ACACCCGGTCCGGAAATTCAGTGGCAACAATACTCAGGTGGCTCCCCTCCGGCATCGCCGGCGTAATCGCCACCAGCCGGGGCTCTTCCCGAGCCAATCGGAGTGTGGTCTGGGCAAATACCTCACTGTATGTCGGTGTCGAGTGAGCGGTGGTGTTATTAGCCGGTACGCCGTGGAAGTAAACGGCATTACCTTCAGCGGGAAGGTGGCCTTTCCCCTTGGTAGTAACCACATGTACCAAGATTGGCCTGCGTCGGTAGTCCCTTGCCCGGGCCAGCACAGCCTCCAACTCTTGGATGTTGTGGCCATCCACCGGCCCCATATAAGTGAAGCCGAATTCCTCCCAGAGGACCGTTGGCATCATCAGTCCCTTCATGCCGTGCTCAACCTGTTTCCCTGCCCACCAGACCTTCTGGCCCCAGGGCAAATGGTCAAGAAGCCTCTTGCTTCTCTCCTTGGCACGGTGGTAGCGGTCGTCAAATCGGACCCGGCTGAGCAGTTTGGCCAGGGCTCCAACTGTTGGCGATATGGACATACCGTTATCATTAAGGATGACGACCAGCCGTGAGGCCAGGTGCCCCACCTGATTCAGACCCTCAAGTGCCATCCCCCCGGTCACAGCGCCATCACCAATAACGGCGACTACATCGTAATCATCGCCGGAGAGGTCGCGAGCAACCGCCATCCCCAGAGCCGCCGAAATCGAGGTACTGGCGTGACCGGCACCAAATGGGTCATGCTCGCTTTCAGTACGGCAGGTGTAACCGGACAAACCACCGAACTGCCGCAGGGTGGCAAAACTATCCTTCCTGCCGGTGAGCAGCTTGTGGGGATAAGCCTGATGCCCAACGTCCCAGACAATCTTGTCTCGCGGGCTATTGTATACACGGTGCAGTGCGATGGTCAGTTCGACCACGCCCAGATTGGAAGCGAGGTGGCCTCCATTGTCAAAGACAACCGATACCAGCTTCTGGCGAATCTCGGAAGCTAACTCCTTGAGTTCGGGTTCGGTCAGCTTCTTCAGGTCCGTTGGGCTATTGATGCGGTCCAGATATTCGCTCATGCCTAAACCTGACTCCATACTAGCAACGTCATGTTTTGATGTCAAGATATTGGGGGGATCGGCAAAGACGACAAGACCACAGACAGAGAATTAAGGGAAACAATTCGAGGCTAGTCAGGCGTGATTTGTTTTTCGAGTTATGGTAAGTAGAGGGAGAGCGTGCTCTACGGCAATTATGGTAAGTCTAGTGGGTGTTAATTATCCTCAATTATTACTATACCGTTTTTTCTATAGTTACCATACTTATATGCCCAACATTACCACCATGTATTCTTGAATACCTTGTTGTATTTCTGCAACTGAGTAGCAGTATACCGAACGAGTACACCGACATAACGAGTACACCGACTTGACTACCCAAACCCCATTTGTTAGACTCCACCAAGACCATAACCCTCCTACATAGTAAAATCACCTTTCAGAAACATCAAGGAGAAACGTGTCCCCGGAAGAGCTTCTCAATCTGGGTTTCGCCAAAGAGCTGGTAGTCCTCGTCACTTCAGCCCTGCCGATCCTCGAACTCCGCGGTGGTATCCCGGTGGCAATAGGCCTGTTTGACTTCTCATGGTATTACGCTCTGCTGCTGGCCGTCATCGGCAACCTCCTACCGGTACCCTTCATTCTGCTCTTCCTCAATTCAGCCACCCGGTTCCTCAGCAGAGTGCCCTTCTTCGACCGTATCCTGACCTGGCTCTTCGAACGGACGCGCCGACGGGGAAGAATCATCGAAAAGTACAAAAGAATCGGCCTGGTACTTTTCGTTGCCATTCCCCTGCCGGTGACCGGAGCCTGGACCGGTTCGCTGGCAGCCGTTCTCTTCGGGCTGCGATTCAGACATGCCATGCTGTCTATTTTCATCGGCGTATTGATTGCCGGAGCGATTGTCACCTGCCTGTCCCTGTCCGGGCTTACGTTATATGGCATGTGGCAAGGTTAGAATGAAACGGTAACATACTGTCGCAGGACACAGGATAACGACAATTTCCTTGACTGCACTTCGTCTCGATGGTACATTAAGACTGACCGATGAGCCTGTCCCTGTAGCTCAGCTGGATGGAGCGGCTGCCTTCTAATTCTAGGCCAGGTATGCCGATATGGATCGTTAGATACAAACTGGGACTTTTGTGTTAGTTGCCAAAACCTCGTTTTGAGGCTAAAGTGCTTTTTGGTGACATCCTGTCCTTTTTAGTTCGTCGCCTTTTTGTCGCCAACCATTGGTGCTTTTCACCAACGACTTTCAGTCTCGCTACCTAGTCCACGACCATTTATGTTCGAGGAGTCCGACGGATTGTCTGCTGGACCCTCGTTGTAGTCTGAAGCCAACAAAACAGTCTAATGTGACTTTGCTGTGCATTATAAGCTCTCGTTCAGTATGTAACGCTCTTGACATCTGCAGGTCTCAAATGAACGTGCCTCTTACTCTAATCGGGGTGTCGCAGGTTCAGCCTGCGAAGTCCGGCAAGCCACCCCTGCCGAGGTATTCCAGGGCGGATCAGGATGTTAGGACATCAGGTCAACCGACGCTTTGATTGTCCCTCTCTTGGTAGGGGCAGCCATGGCAATTGCACTCAGGATTCAGTGCACTCACTGCGATATTAAGGGCAGCCACTTCACAGAAGGAGGAGAGGATACGAGAGTGACGTCATCGTGATCCGGTGCCATTCGCAGAGGTACCGGGACTATAATGCAAGACCTACCTGCCTCAGCCTGATGCACACCACCTGGTCTGGGACGTCAAACAGCCGAGCAAGTAGGTGAGAGAAGCCGGCCCCCTGCCATTGCCTCTTGAGGAGATCGGTGGGCACCAGGACATAGGACGCGAAGAGGTCGGCAAGGACCTCGTTGAAGGAAACTGGAGCACCTATCACTCTTCTGCATGGGAGGCAACTATAGTCATCCACCAGTACGTGGAATATCTCGTGGAAGAGGATGAACCTCCTTACGTAGAAAAGATCAGCAGCCCTCAGTTGTATTACCCACGCGTCCTTCAGGCGCCATACAGCGCCACGGCGCCTCATCAGTGGCAGTACACGGACCTCAACCGGGCATTGCTCATCAGCGTACTTCGCGATCAGTGACGATACCGGAGCATGCTGGACTCCAGCTGTTTCCAGCAAACTCTCGGCAACTGACTCTACCAACTGAAGCGCCCTGCATCCTGTGACGGGTCCGATGGAAGCGAACTCTTCTGGTGTGCTCATCAGGATGCTGAGTAATCGCTCTACACACACCTTGCTGCTTTCCAGACACCACCCGCCACCAGCAGCCCATTCGCAGCGTCCCCACTCAGGGCACCGCATCGCGTCGCCTGTGTGAAGGAAGTTTTGCAGTTCGACTCGTGCTGTTTCAACTATCGTAGACATGTCTTTGAGACCTTCAGGGGTGACACATACGCGCAGGCGTACCGCTATCCACTCCCACTGGAATAACTGCTGGGAGTGGCGCGGTCCGAACACTGTCTGTTGGCGTCATCAAATGATGTCTGTATTTCGTCTGCCAACCTATCCGGCATGCGTATGGCGCATGCCTCGGCCCTACGCCGACCGTACGTGGAGTAGCATCAGGGCGACAAGAGCATACCGTCTACCATGGGATGCTCCACCGTAGGTTGTCGGGAGTGTGGCTCCACACCACACGCTCGCTGAACGACTACCGCCAGTCCAGAGAAAACCCCGACCAAGAAAGAGACCGCTGAACCAGATAGGAATGCCTCCAGCGGTCCCTCTTCCTCGTCTGCACCATCAGTTTACGGCCCGATGCCATCGAGGCCTGCCATTGCCGGCAATGCAGCAGCCACTGTCATCAATGTAACAATAGCGAGTATGAGCAGGGTCTGTAGACTCTTCCTCATTTGTCACCTCCTTTCACTGGCGTTAGAAAGACTTCGAACTGCTTATGCCAGCATTGTAGGAGATGACTTCTTACCAATCTCTTACCAGGGGAGAGAATAGATAAGAAAGGGGTCTACCTGTTCAGGTAGACCCCTGCATGGGAATAACCAAATGTGAACCGGACTCGACTTCAGACCATCTTTCTACCCACCATTGCGCGTCGATACAAATCCTGCACTCGTTCCGAGGGCACCACTTCCGCTTCGTTGGCTATAGTATCGAGGTAGCGCCTGTACATACGCAACGCACAGGCGCTGTCTCCTGCCACGAGGTGATATTCCATTACCTGACAGTACGCGTCATCATCATATGGGTCGATGGCCATGAATTTCTCAAGCAGTATGATAGCTGCGTCGTATTTCCCCAGTTTGCTGTTAATCCTGGCCAGTGATGAAAGGGTCTTCATATACTTGTCTTCATATTGACGGCGTGGTATTTCTACCCACTCACTATAGAATTCGTCCATGAAAGGGCCGTTATACAACCTAATAGCACTCTCCAGACTCGTTACCTTAGCACTGATACGAGTATTAGGTAGACTTGTGGCCTCATTTAAATGGCCCTCGAATTCTCTTGCGTCGAACCAGACAGTTAGATCAGGATTGAATTTGTATCGTCCGTACTCAAGTGTAAAGACCCCCGGGAATATCGCCCTCCGTGCCCGGTATAAGTTGACATGGAAATTGCTGTTAGCTTTGGCCCGAGGAAGGTCTGGCCACAATGCGGCTGCTACTTGTTCTTTAGTCTGTCCAGTATCGTGACAAAGTAGATAGAAAAACAGCTCTTTAGCTTTGCTGCTCCTCCATTCTGCTTCACCTGCCGAATGGCCATTCACCAGGACCCGAGTTTCTCCCAACGCGTGGGCTTTAATGTCAGGTTTAGTTACTACGAAGGAGTGGGCAGGAACCGGAGTATTAACCAGTATCTGTCGGCTATCGCGGTGCCTTCTAATCTTCTCCATGATACGGGTGAAGCGGTCACCACCCACGCCATTTAAGGCGGCATATTGAATAAGAGGCACCAGATTTCGACCCTCGATGGCCAGAAAGTCATCGTAGCCAAGTTCGTCAGCTAGTCCGGACGTCTTTTCGAGCCACTCAATAGCTACATCAAATTTCTTTGCCAAGAAAGCTGCCTGGCTAAAATGGAAGCATGCCCTGGCAAGAGCATCCCTGTCTCCTATACCCGTCAGACGCTCACAGAGATTGAGAAGGATTCCCATTGCATTCTCGTATTGGCCCCGCTCGTATTGAATGATTCCCAGTTGTGTTCCGAACAGCATCGCTTCGTGGCTCTGCCCATGTTCCTCAGCCTGAGAGATGGCTTCTTTCAGGAGTACCTCTGCCTTGTCAAGATCACCGAGAAGCCGATATGTTTGTCCCATTCCTGCCTTAGCCCCCGCAACGTAATATGGTTCCATAACCTGTCTCGCAAGCTCGAGCCCATCATTATATGTAGCAAGAGCATCGTCACACAAATCCGAATCGCGTAGCACTTCGGCAATGTTGATGAGAATAAGGGCCTCAGCTCTCCGATATCCAGTTTCCCGAGCCTTTCCCAGACCAGATCGAAAGGTTTCTAATGCCAGTTCGTATTGACCTCGACGTTGATATACCAACCCCATGTTGTTCAGTGTCAAAGCCAGAGCACCAAAATTCTTTACCTTCTGCCATCCTTGTCTGGCGTGTTCAAAATGCATGTTGGCCTTGGTGAGGTCGCCGAGACGCTTGTACATCACACCGAGGGAATTGTGCATATCAGCGATTCGGCCCACATCAAACACGGCAGAGTAGCACTTCAATGCGCGTCGCATATGTTTCAGTGCCAGAGTGAATCGCCCCTGTTCCATGTGGATGTTCCCCAGGCGCCTGTGTGCATCGCCAAGGATAGCGGGGGGTCCATTGTGCTGCTCGAGAAGACTGATGGCAATTTTAGCATCGCTTCTGGCTTCTGTAAAATAGCCAGCCAGGCGAAAAGCAGCACTTCGCCAACTGAGCGCTTTGGCTCTATATAGCCAGTCTTCACGGCTTGTGACCTTGCACAGGATGTCGGTCAAGGCACGAGCAGCCTCATCCACTTCGCCCAGATGGATCAAGCTCTGAGCATGAAGCAAGACTAAATCGGGATCAGACAGACGCATGTCTCTTGGTAGAGCCTCAACCCACTTTGAAACAGTTGTCCATTTCCCCGAGTTGTGAAAATCCTCGCCGGTATTCTTGATAACTCGGACAGCTTCGTCATACCTCTCTGCTGTAATAAAGTGATTGATTGCCTGATTCCACTGCTCGTCTTGCTCTAACAGCAAGGCCACGTCGCGGTGCAACAGTGCAAACTGCTCAGGGTCTTCCTGCAGGAGCCTCTTTTGAAGAAACTTGCGGAAGAGGTCATGGTAACGGTACCAGGCTTTATCGTTGTCAATACAGTGTATGAATAGATTCCGTCTTTCAACCTCACGAAGAAGCGTTCGAGAATTATTAATAGCCAGCAACTGATTACAGATTTGTGGCTCGATATCATCCAACGTGCTGGATGCCAGAAGGAAATTCTGTATGTCAGACGGCTGTCTCTCGAAGACCTCCGATGTGAGATACTGGAAGACATCCCACTGAGATAGTGCTGGCACGCCTGTAGAGAGTCCTTCTTCTTGTAGGCTGCGTGTGCTGAGCAGTATGCTGACTATCCAACCTTCAGTATCGGTGATCAGTCTATCTGCTTCTTCATCAGACAGATGGACATCATAGCGCGTGGTCACCAACTCCTTGGCTTCCGCAGGGGTGAAAGAAAGGTCCGATGCTGTGAGGGTTACCGCTTGCTGCTGCAACGTCAGAGTAGATATAGCCGGAAGTTCCACCGGAGTACGGCTCGAGACTATGATGTGGCAATTATCCGGAGCACGGTCCACCAGGAGGTTAAGAAGAGTCCTTGCCAAGTCGCTGTCCTCGACAAGATGATAGTCTTCCAGTACGAGAACAAAGTACTCACCGATGGTCGTATACATCTCCCCGGCTAGTGTTCCGACTAAGTGCATGCCCTCTCTTATTATGTCCTCGGTTACCAGCAAGCGGGACTGCGTGACCTGGCCGAATTCCGGGAAATGGTAACGAACGCATGACAAGATACCTTCGAGAAGTACCCGGGGGTCTTGGTCTGCACTGTCCAGGGAATACCAACACACCGGTATTTCCAGGTCACCGGCAAAATCTGCTAGCAGTGTTGTTTTACCGTAACCCGCTGTTGCCGATAGAACCTGAACACGCAGATGAATATGATCGTGCAATCGGTCAACTAGCCTCTGGCGGGAAATAACACAGTCCCGTCGTCGGGGTACTAGCAGTTTTGTTGTGAATTCGATACCAGAGATGCTCGTATCTACCGCTGCATACCTCCTGCCCGTTTCCTTGCGCAGTCACGAGGAACCGTGGAGAACTGGATTTGGTGGCTATGTGAAGTATTATAGTACTTCGAAAAGAGGTAGGCAAATGCAGAATGGTGGATACAGTTCTTGGATGCCGTAGAGCCGGAGATTGCCATCTACATGGCTGGGAAAGGCAATAGATATGGTCACCCACACGATGAGACTATCACGGCTCTTTCCGAAGTTGGGGCTGAGATATACGGTACTGATATCAACGGTACTATCATAGTCACCACGAATGGCGAGTCATATAGCGTAGTACCCGAAGAAGAAGGCACAATCTCTGCGCCACAGGCTCCGCCGCCTGCAACTACTGACCTGGCAGGTGATGTGACCATAGAGAGCATTGACTTAGAAGTGGAAATCGTAGTCATCGCAAACAATGGTGATACTCCAGTCAATCTCACTGGCTGGCGCCTGGTGAGTACGGTCGGAAATCAGGAGTTTGTGTTTCCTGCGGTTACTCTTCAGCCTGGTGCCGGGGTTCAGGTGGTGAGTGGGCGGAATGCTGAGGACGGCCCTCCCCATAAGTTTCTCTGGACAAAGACCTACATCTGGAACAACGATGGTAACCCTGGAATACTCTATGACTCTGAAGGTAACTCAGTATCAGAGTATCCTTGATTCCCAACTGAGTCTTTGTATGCCAAAGTGGTCTACCTTGTCAGCACCACCTGACAGTGGCAAAGTGGTCCTAGTGGAGGCTAAAGCCCACGTAGGGGTACTGGTCTCTGCAGGAACCAAGGCCTCGAGGGGATCTCGAGAGCGAATCATTGCCCGCCGGGGTATGTAAAGCCGGCACCTCAATGCGCTCTGAGAGGACGGCCCTTTGCCATTCATTTGCCACTCCGAATAAGACGCTCCTGGGTTGGAGGTATCTGCTGGAGCATCGCCAGGGGTAGTGGCAACCCCAGATAGACTGTCGCTCGAAAGAGGGCGTTGGTCCGTTCATCGGGCCGCCCCCAGCCGAAGGAATTACTCACCAAGGTGTCCTTTGGTCCGGTCACTACCAGAAACTGATCCTTACCCCGAACCTTCAACTCAATCTTCTGGGGGGGGGTGAGCACGTCACGGTAGACCTGTAGCAGTCCCAAGCCCACGCTACTTATACCGCTCTTATCGGTAATCATACGTCTTGACCCCCTACGGACCGCATACCAAGAGGACACAGTGTCCTGGTTGCCGGAGGACCGGGCAACGTAACGTACTGCACAGCTAGACACCCTCTTTCCTGCTGGTGAGCACAACCAGTAAGTTCACTTAAGCGGCAACGCCTACGATCCTTGGGCTCACCCGATTTGTCGGAAACAAAAAGAGCGCCAGTCACCCCATTTCCTTGGCGATTCTGGTGCCCTTGACCATCTTCCACCACCCACCTCCTTACCATTGTCGAAACGTTGGGTTTGAGATGCCAGGCATGTGCCGGGGACGTTCACTTCACCTCAGTTGGTGGTGTGTCAACGGTCTGCAGAAGCAGGATCGACATACTTCCTAGCTTCACCCCCGTTATATGCCCGAATCCTACAGTACGACGTCTTACCAAACTCTTACCACATTTGCGGCACAGCACAACGAAAGGATATTTGAGTCACAACTGCGGGATCGCGGGGTCCTGTACTTTGCCATCGCCGAGTTCCGTGACATGAAGATGCAGCAGGACTAGGCGAAGGGGGGGCACAGGTGACACAGGGAGTCTACCAGATCAAGATCAGAGGGCAACTTGACAGCAGCCGGTCGGAGTGGTTCGCAGGATGGACCATCACCCCTATGGATGAGGTATCACTGTGCTGACTGGCCTGGTTGTTGTCGGAGTACATTTAAAACAATGATTTGTTTTGTTTGATATTGGATAAACACCGGGATGTTCGTCCACTCATGTGTATAAATATTTGATACCGTTCGCCTTTTCCATTAAATACAAATCACCGATTTGCGAACATCGGGATGCTTGTCCAGTGAGGCGTACAAATATTTGATACCGTTTACTTCCTCTAGTAGATACCCACGGGCAAAGCCCGCGGAACTCTGCCCTTCGGGTTATTAGAGGATATGGCTTAATAGAATCCTGAATGCAATAGCTAATAGTATTAAAGCCCCTATTGCTTCAGCTCTTTTACCAATTAACTTGCTGGCTCTCTTTCCTAATATGAACCCGATCGTTGTAACTATAAATGCAATTATTCCAATTGTCGGGCTAGCCAGTGCAATATCTACCTTTAAGAACGCAAAAGATAGACCAACCGCCAAGGCATCAATGCTTGTTGCTATGGATAACGTTAGGAGAATGAAACCTCTGCTAACATCTGCCTCTTTTTCTTGGCCGTCTTTCGAGTGAAATGCCTCCCAGAACATCCTGCCACTGACGATTACTAGTAAGACGAAAGCTACCCAATGGTCATAATCTGCTATGAAATCGACAACAGTTCTTCCAGCCAACCAGCCTAATACTGGCATCAAGGCCTGAAACAACCCGAATGAGAATGCTACGCGAAATATTTGCGGCCAAGAATGGTTTTTATTGGAAATTCCGGCGCTTAATGATACAGCAAAACAGTCGGCGGACAGCCCTATAGCTATTAATATAATAGAGAGAAAATCGTTACCAAGCACTGCCCAATTATTACATACCAGGTAAGAATGTTAAAGAATGTTGGCAGAAATAACAAGACAGTCTGATAATAGTACAACCACGTTTACTTCGGGATGTTCACGTGGGCTAATAACCATGTTTGACAATTAGCCAAATTGTTGTCCCCCTCAGAACTGGGTCATCTCCAAGGCCTGGATAAACTCCCGCGAAGTAACAACGCTTGACTGTCGTGGCAATACCTTTTCCATAAGTACCCGTTGAACCTCATCATCCCGGTCGGCGCAACAGTCAGAGAGCACTATTAATCGGTAATCTATGTCAGCAGCCCACCTTACTGTTGAGAGCACGCAACCGCTTGTTGAAATTCCCATCAGGACCAACGTATCGATTCCTTGTTTTCTAAGTAGTTCATCCAGGTTCGTAGTTGAGAATGGTCCGAACCGGCGCTTGGTAAGCACCGGCTCTCCAGGCTGAGGAGTTACCGCAGCGTGAATCTCGGTCTCCGGTGTCCTCTCTCCACGGCGCACTTCCACATAGACGACAGGAATACTGTCGTGACGGGCTTTTGTTAGAACTTCATTTGCTCTTGCCATGAGTTCGTTCTGGAAATCTTCTGAAAAAGAACTCAGTTGCCGGTTCTGGTAATCCATGATAAGAACCGCTGTCTTATTTCGGTTAAGTGATAATTGCTCTGCCATTTTCCCAGGCCTCCCTGACGCATATTACACAATAGCTGTCGTACTTTGACTTTGCCATTCCATTTCATCTGTATAGTGCTCATTGGCTTCGAAGATGACATTGTGGAGGTTGTGAAGGGTCTGGTCACCCCTTATCTCAATCTTGCGCCACACCTTGTGAGACTCCTTTGTGAGTTGCCTCATCAGGTCAGGGCACTCTTAGAATGGCGCCGCTGCTGGCTGAAGTCACCATGGCCGAGTATCTCTTGAGGTAGCTTTTTACCTCTCTCTTTAACGGAGGCGCTGACCACCTGGCCAGACGCCCGGTTATCTCATCATCAGATAGCCTGATATTTAGTATTTTCTTCGGAATATCGATTTCGATAATATCGCCTTCCCGGAGAATAGCCAACGGCCCACCAGCCATAGCTTCGGGCGAGATATGTCCGATAGCTGCCCCTCTGGTAGCACCTGAGAACCTGCCATCGGTAATAAGGGCAACGTCCTTATCCAGACCCATCGATACTATGGCGGCAGTAGTCGATAGCATCTCTCTCATACCGGGCCCGCCTTTGGGACCTTCGTACCTGATAACCACCACGTCCATACTCTGAATCTTACCGTCGAGTACAGCCTTTGTCGCCTCCTCCTCGATATCGAAGACCCTGGCCGGCCCCTGGTGGGACAACATCTCCGGGCTCACCGCCGACTGCTTAACCACGGCTCCCTCTGGAGCCAGGTTGCCATAGAGAACGGCAATCCCACCCTCAGGGTAATAGGGTCTTTCCACAGGTCTGATGACATCTCCATCCGGTTTCTTAGCCCCCTCGATAACCTCGGCCAGAGTATCCCCGCCGAGAGTCAAGCAACCCAGGTGGAGCAGGTCTTTTCTGGCAAGCTCCTTCATCACTACCGACAACCCTCCGACCCGGTACAGGTCTTCCATATGGTAGTTGCCCCCCGGGCTGAAGTTGCATAATCTGGGGGTGCGCCGGCTTATCCGGTCAAAAAGGTCAAGGTCCAACTCAACATTGGCCTCGTGGGCAATGGCCATTAGATGGAGGATGGTATTTGATGAACCGCCTATGGTCATATCGACCGTAATCGCATTCTCAAAGGCTTCCCTGGTGAGAATGGCTGAAGGAGTTATCCCTTCCTGCCACAGCTGCATAATCCTCTTACCGGTAAACTTGGCCAGCTCTATTCTCTTACCATAGACAGCCGGAATAGTGCCGTTACCCGGGAGGGCCAATCCCAACGCTTCAGCCATACAGTTCATGCTATTGGCCGTAAACAGCCCCGCACACGAGCCGCACCCCGGCGCGGCCGCTTCCATAAACTCCGTCCGCTCCTCTCGGGTCATCTTTCCTCTAGCTACTTCTCCTGCCAGCTCAGCAACCCGGCTAATATCAATAGCTTCATCCCTGAAGATACCGGCCTGCATCGGCCCGCCACTGATTAAAATGGCCGGGATATCCAATCTGGCCATAGCCATCATCATTCCCGGTGTGATTTTATCGCAATTACTGACCACGACCATGGCATCCAGGGCATGGGCCAACATCATTGCCTCAATACTATCGGCGATAAGTTCCCGGCTGGGCAGAGGATAGCACATCCCTGCATGACCCTCGGTGATACCATCACAGATAGCGATGCTGGGGAACTCAAAGGGAGTCCCTCCCGCCGCGATAATTCCCTCCCTGACCGCTTTAGCAATCTCATCCAGATGGATATGACCGGGCACAAGCTCATTCTGGGAGTTGACCACACCGACCAGCGGCTTGCCTATCTCCTCTTTGGTTCTCCCCATAGACAGAAATAGAGATCTTCGGTTCTTAACTACATCACTTTGCATGGGCATCACATCCTTTTCTTGACTGTTAGTTTACAGTAGGAATAGTACACTGTAAATCGTTAGCGATTACCTGATTAAAGGGGCTGGGTAAATGTCTCCCAGCCTCTTCTCGTTTGTATTGTACATTTTAAGCTTTTGTTGCATACTGCTGTTTTCGTGCCTACACCCCCCTGAGGTAGTCAATCATTGGTCCCGTAATCAGCGGCACCACATCACCAATCATGTGGGGCATCAGGTTGTCCATAACTTTTGGCATCAGTTCCGGCATCTGCTCCCGCATATAGTCAGGCATAGGTATTCGCTCTTCCACGCGCTGGAGCATGACAGCCATGACTTTGGGCATCATCCGGGGTAGTAACCTGGGGAATAGAACAGGGAACAACGGTTTCATGAGATTCAAAATTCCCGGGACCTTGCCAATAGCCCTCATCATTCCCCCCATGCGCAGTGGCATGGCATCAATTAGTTCCGGCCACATGCTACCCATCAGGTCAGCAAAACCCTGCGGTGTCATCAAGTATACCATTGCTTCGAAGACCGCCCATTGTCGCAGCACTTCGGGATTGGAATCGGGGAAATCATAACCCAGGGCTGATGCGCTGAAACGGGCCAGGTCAACGGTCTCAATAGGGATATCCTTCTTGTCGGCAGTGACCCGGAACTGGAACTCGCAACAGGGACATAAGGCCAGCAATTTCTCGGCACCAACCGCAGTTGCCTCGTCCATTCGCGCCTTACCAATCTCGGCAGCCACCGGAGGGTCCTTGATGAGGGTGAGAACACTACCACAGCAGTGTGCCCATTCCCGATTATGCTCCATCTCCACCAGTTCCACACCGGGTATAGCCTTGATAAGCTCGCGGGGAGCATCATAGACACTCGATACGCGACCAATGTGACATGAATCATGAAGAGTTACCCTGGTGTTATAACCACTATCAGGAAAAGTAAATTCACCAGCTTTTATTTTTTCAGCGACCACTTCACTGTAGTGTTTGGCTTCAATATTGTAGTCAATACCAAGTTTTTCCGCCCATCTCGGATAGGTTTGCCGCCACATCATGTCACAGGCGGGACATGAACACACCACGGTATCGACACCGATGTCTTTCATATTCCGGATATTCTGCCTCATTGTTTCCTCGAATACATCCCATTTCCCGCAGACCAGCATCGGTGTCCCGCAGCAGTTATCCTTCTCCGCGAGATAGGTAAAGTCAACACCGGCAGCATCAAGTAGACGTACCGTAGCCATGGCAATATCAGTCTCAACATGGCTGGCCGTACAGCCGGTGAAGTAGGCAATTTTTGCCTTATGCGACGGTCCGTGTTTCTCTTCAAGGTCCTTTGGGAACCAGAGGGCGCGGTCTTTACGGTACGCTGCCCAGATATCGCCCTCCTTGCGCAACGCCGCCGCCATCATCTCGAAGGGGGGGATGGTCATTTTCTTATCCTCGTCAATAAGTTTGCCGCGCAACTTCATCCAGGAGGTCTCGATGGGGAGTGATGCCGAGCAGCGCAGATTACAAAGCTCACAGGTGGTGCAAACGAGAATGGTATCGACCATAAACTGGTCCCATTCCTCGCGCCCCTCCATGTACTCTCGCAACCAGTACCATTTGCCACGCGGGCTCTGACTCTCCCAGCCACGACCGTAGAACTGGTCGCATTCATGCACACAGTAACCGCACTGGGAGCAGCCGTAGGCATACCAGGCGATATCTGCCGGGATGCCCCGCACTGGCTTGGTTGGTCTCTCCCCCAGATGAGTCATAACAAGATTACCGAACGGGCGAATCAGTGGTTCCATAGCTTGAGCCAGGAGCATGAAGCTACCTATTAGGCCACTGTTGATGACTTTGCCCGGGTTGAGAATAGACCGCGGGTCATACTTCCTCTTGAAAGCCTTGATGCGGTTAACAGCATCTTTCCCAATTGCCTTTTCTGCTTTGCCGGTGAAATACATACCGGTAGAATAGGGACGGCCACCATGTTTTTCAGCGATTTTAATTATGGTCAGTGCCAGACCAAAGACAAAATTGTAGTCGAAGCGGCGCTGGTCACTGGGGATAAAGCCGAGTATTACCACTTCAGGCTGGCCGTTTGCACCTTCCCTGATGACCAGACCTTCTTTAACGACGGGCTGGTCTACCTTAGCTTCAATCTCCGCCATGACATTACCCAGTTCGGAGAGGGGGATGACCACTTCCGCCGGCACCAGGCTGGGGCCCAGGCGCTTAACCAGCATAATCTTGAAGCGGTTTTTCCATTCGTGCTGAGCAATACGGTCGCTTAAGAGTTCTGCCTGACATGGCTTCATGATTTCGGGCAGACTGTCCATGATGATACCGCGATCCTTCTTGCGGAAGGTTAAGGTGGCTATGTAGGACGCGGGCAGGAGCACTCTTTCCTCTATGGGATATTCGAAGTGTTCCAGCAACGGAGCCTTGTTCTTCAGCTCCGCCATGCGCGGGTTTATAAAGAGCAATGACCATATGGGCAGCTTTCGGTCTATCATAGATTGAACCATTTGCTGCAGGTCGCTGGCATCTGGACAACCGATGGCAACAACCTCGATTTCTTCCAGGGGCTGGACGAGGAGTGTTACCTCACTAATAAGCCCGGTGGTACCCTCAGCCGCGGATATAAGGTCGAGGTCATCTCCACTGAATTCCCTGACCTCGCCGCTAAGCATCACTACACGCGCGCTTACGACATTGTCGCGGAACCATCCCGCTTCGAAGGAGCCAATGCCAGCACCTCCCTGAGCCAACCAACCACCAACAGTTGCCGCCGGGTAGCTGGATGGATATAGCCTGAGGGTCAACCCCCGCTTTATTAGCTCTTTGTCTAACGTTTCCCAGACAATACCAGCCTCTACTGTCGCTGTCTTCTTATCCGAGTCGATGTGTTTTATTGCCTGCATGCGGTAGAAGTCAACGACAATGCCACGCCTTAGAGGTATCACACCGCCGTAGCCAGATGAAGCCTTGCCGCGCGGGGTAATGGGTATGCTATGCTGTGCTGCCCAGCGAATGAGGTCAACCAGTTCATCCTCCGTCTGCGGTTGAACTACTGCATCCGGAATAGTCTTACCAATGAGTGGTTTGATTAATCCGGGAATTGCAGCAATATCGTGCCCGTAGAGCTTTCTTTCTAACTTACGAAAATTGACGCGGTTACCGAATTTCTTTTCCAGGTCTGTGCGCAACTCATTATTCATTTTACCCATAGTTGTTCCCTCCCCTGGCTATTTACCCCTACTGTTGTATCAGGTTGGAGAGTCGCTGGCGGTTTCGTAGCTGCTCGGTGATGACTTCGTGCACTATGTCACATGCCTCGGCTATCTTTGGACTAACAAGCTTATAATAGACTGTACTACCCTCTTTTCGGGGGGAAATTATGCCTATCCTACGCAGTATGGCGATATGCTGGGAGGTGTTCGATTGCTTGAGTCCCAGTACTTCGGATAATTCGCTAACGGTCTTTTCGCCTCCCCGCAGTTCCTGGATTATATGGAGGCGTTTTGGGTTTGACAAGGATTTGCACAGTTCGGCTTGTAGTTCCAGTACCTCGATTTTGCCTTCATCTTCTTTTACGTATAACAAACCTACCTCCATAAATATTATGACATTACAATATTATAATATACTATATACTTTGTCAATCTCAATGCTAATCAAGCGGTTGAATGGGCAATCATATCAACATGAGCTGGAAAGTAAGACTTCCGGGTATGTCTGTATTCACTGGATTACACGATACTCTAGAGTGTGTGATTTCGCTGAGCTTGCCCGGATTGTTGACAGCTGGACGGAGACTAGTCTATGCTCCAAGACGAAAGGAGACGGAGATGTACGACAAAGGGACTCATGAGAAGGCAGCCGATGCAGCAATAAGGGTGATGCGTCTGCGCGGTCCCCTTAGACTGGGTGAGCCGGCCGGATACATAAACGTAAGGTGCAATGAACCGGTTATAGAAGCACTGCAACCGCTCTGTCCGCTCAAATGGGATAGACTGGCAGATGTGACCATGGGAATTGGAGCTGGTTTCTCGAACATGGGGGAGGTCTGCGGTGCCCTGTCAGGGGCAATAATCGCCATTGGGCTTGACCTTGCCGCCAGATACCGGGATACCGCCGTGCTAAGGCTTCTCTCCATCAAGTTCACCCAGGGGATAATGCGCGACTTCACCAGGGAATTCGGAGGCGTGCGTTGCAGGGACCTCGTTGGCCATGATATCTCCGGATGTCTGATACCCGGCGACGAGGGTTACGCGGCATTCCTGAAGGACAGGATTGCAGAGGGGCCTGGGAACATGAAATGCCACCAACTGATACGTTACTGCATCATGTACCCTCTTCCGTCCGAACAGGAGGAGTTGCACCCTGCTCTCTGATGAGACCAGGAATATTGCCGGCCAGTCCAACTATGTTGACGGTGGCATGGATATGGGTTGGTGACAAGAGCCACGGAGGGCTCTTAAAGACATCGTCTGTCATGACAGGTCCCGGAAGTAATACACGATACCAGGCGGCCAGGACAGCCAGAAAGGATGGACATTATGAGTAACAGGAAAGTAGTCATAGTCATGGGTAGCCCCAGGAAGAACGGCAACAGCGCAGCGCTGGCGGAGCAGGTCGCGGAGGGGGCTCGGGCGACAGGGGCAGAAGTACAGATATTCAACCTCCACGAGATGGACATCAAGCCTTGCGATGGCTGCAACGCGTGCCAGAAGGGGAACGGGAGAGACTGCCACATCAAAGACGACATGCAGGACCTGTACCCGGCTATCCGCCAGGCAGATGCCATGGTGATAGCCGGTCCGGTCTACTGGTACTCCGTAACCGCCCAGACCAAGCTCTTCATCGACCGATGCTATGCTATCGCTAAACCCGGTGACAACGCTCTGTGGCGGAAGCGGGTCGGGATAGTGCTGGTGTACGGTGGTGCGGACGCATTCGATTCCGGTGCCGTGAACGCTCTGCGGATGTTTCAGGACGCCTTCAGGGGGACCGGTTCCCGCATTGTCGGGATGGTGCATGGGAGCGCAACGATGCCGGGCGAGGTCAGGGGGAACGCCGGGTTGATGGAGGGGGCGTACGACCTGGGCAAACGGCTTGTTGCCGAGGCGTAGTCATCTGGTCCCGTATGCCTACCACACCACCACTTCCCTCCTGGTTGTCGTAACTACATTCCGCACACCCAGGAGAGTGGGTACTCTTGACTATGTTGACACCTGCTGTCCCCTGGACTACGATAGACTCCTACATGTGTTATCAGTAGCACTGGACCCGGACGTGTCACAGCATGTGTATGCCGGAAACGAATCGCCCCTGGCCGTATTTGTAAGGGAATAATTATGAGAAAGGAGATAGTTGGCGTTATCCAGGGTCTGGCAGCGCTTCTCCCGATATCTTGCGGTGCTGCACCCTCGGAGCCAACACCAAGCCTATGAGTTACTCAGCACCACCACCCATGACAATTGATTCCGGCAAGCAGTACGTTGCCACCATTGAAACAGAGAAGGGGAACATAGGGCTTGAGTTGTTCGCCGGCGATGTTCCGGAAACGGTGAATAACTTCGTGTTTCTCGCGCGTGAGGGATTCTACGATGGCACGACATTCCACCGTGTCATCCCTGGCTTTATGGCCCAGGGTGGGGACCCTACCGGTACCGGAAGTGGCGGCCCTGGTTACAGATTCGCTGATGAATTCACCAAGCACACCCATGTCACCGGGGCTCTATCGATGGCCAATGCCGGCCCCAATACCAATGGTTCCCAGTTCTTCATTACCTATGCCCCTCAAAACCACCTTGATGGCAAACACTCGGTATTCGGCCAGCTAACGGACGGAACGGATGTTCTGGAAGCCGTTAAGCAGGGTGATACCATCATAAGGATAGTCATAGAAGAGAGATAGACGTGACCAGCTCCTGAAAACCCTTCACAGCTTGCACGGCAATCATCGACAAGACGAATTGGCAGGCAGGTACCTGCCAGGCAGCACCATACTCTTCTCGATTGTCGTGACTACATTCCACGCGCCCAGGTGGGCGAGTACTCAAGTCCAACACGCTGGAATCGAAGATAGGAAATGGCTACGGAGACCAAGGTATGTCAGGTAGAGATGTCAGGTAGAGAATGAAGTCCTGACGCCAATAGACACTACGCTCTGTCAATGGGAGAGGCGACCAGGAAATCCTGCCTGAAATAAAAGAGGTGTACGAGGGTCAAACCATCAACACGCCAGAATAAGCTACATTGCATGAATCAGCTTTTACTGATACAACACACTCCACTGCTTCAAATTTATATATTGCTCCGATAATGTCAGAAATTCCACTATAGTGATTACTGACCTTACTCTGTTCCGGGTAATACCGGCTCTTCCAAAGTTTCCAGTGATACCCATCCTTCTCCAGTTGCAACAGTACCGTGACACTGTGAACAAAAATCCTCTGACGGCTTATGCATCTTGTGGCAGAGGTTGCAGTCCATCTCGTCGAAGTGTGAATCGTGAGGGTTTCTACCTACCTCCTCTATCATCTCTTCGGTGAGCTTGATAATTTCTTCATAATTACTGCCGTTTTCGTGGCACTGAAAACACCACTCTTGAGGATATTTTCGTTCCATCAAAGGTTCCTCATAATCGTGTCGAACGAATGAGACTACCTCGCCTACCGATTGTCCTATATCAAATGGATGGCAGTCCAGACAGGCAAGGCCCTGCTCTTCATGGGCATTGGCAAGGAGTGGCGGTGATTCCCATGATTCCAGGTAGGGCTGCATTAAGTGACACGTAGCACAGAATTGGGGGTTATCGTGATAACTCCATAAAGCCCCACTGCCTGCGATAATAATAATCAGTACAGCAATCAGAGGTATCCATATCCTCTTCTTTCTCATGAAGCGGAGGTTTGGTTTCCTCAATAACTGTACCTTCCTTCGCTATGATTATTCACAGACGGTCGGCGGCCCGAGTTTCCCCGGACTACCTGATTTTGACCACAGCTATGCCTCTATTCCCAGGGTTCCTCTTTTGCTGCGTTTTGGCCAGCAACCAACCCCAGGGCGCCGCCTGCCCCGGTAGCTTCACCATATATATAGTGATTACCGCAGACATTTCTCAACATTATCTCGCCGGCAAGGTACAGGCGAGAAATAGCTTCGTTGAATACTGTAACAGGATGCAGGTCTTTGTTTACAATAATGGAGACAGTGGGGTTATACGCCAGCCAGGCAGTGTTCCTGAAAGCATAGAAAGGCGGGGTATCCAACTTCTCAACGTTGGGTGTACCAGTGCCTACCATTGTCTTTCTACCGAGGACCGTATCATAACCTTCGACCTCAATATCATGGTTGTAACGATCAACTGTGTTCTTCAGGTCTATAGCTCCGATTTTGTCGCCCAGTTCCCCGATGGTAGCGGCCTCTGCAAGCAATGCTATAGTGTCCGGTCCCAGCCCAATAGGAGGACCTGCAGCTACGGCCTTGTCATAGGCTCTCTTATCAATAACCTGGTACAGGATTGGTATACCGCCTTCTTTCGGCTGTTCCAGTGTAAGTCGTGTACGTTTGTTCGACCAGTAAATATCCTCACTGATATAACGCTGACCATCCTTGTTGACATCTATTGCCCCATACAGGAACAACTCTGCGTATCCCTTCATAGTAGTAGATTGCGGCTCCATACCCTGAACTGAGTAGATTGTGGGGCGCCCTCTCATGAAGCATCCCAAGTCAAAAGTCATATTATGGCCATCTCCTGTATGGCCTGGACTGGAAAGTGCCATGACATTGCCAAGACCGGGAACACATTCATTAAGCAGATTCTCACTGTGGGTAAAACCACCCGTAGCCAGAATAACCGCTTTCCTTGCCTTGATATTGGTCTCTTTCCCCTGGGACTCCACAATGGCACCCAGAACTTCCCTGTTACTATTAACAATGAGCCGCTTCATAGAAGTTCTAAACAGAATCTCTGCTCCCTTTTCACGGGCAGTGCTTTCCAGCAATTGCACATGCTTAGCCGGATCCACTGTGTGGGTTCTAGGGATACTACAACCGGGCGATGCACTAATCGCATCAACAAATGGAACGCCGATCTTTTTAACTAGATCGTAGTATGCCATATTACTATCTGCGTACAGGCGGACAACCTCAGGAGTAGTCTCTTCGCCATACTCGATCATATCCTTGTAGAAATCATCGGGGGTATCTGTGATTCCGTGTTTCTGCTGAATATCCGTCCCTGAAAAAGTTATAAAACCCCCACAAATAGCTGTTGAAGAAGCCAGGCTGCTGGACGTTTTCTCCAGTACTATAACTTTCGCTCCTTCTTCTACAGCAGCAATCGCTGCAGCCAACCCAGCTCCTCCGGCTCCGGCAATGAGTACATCTGTCTCATCATCCCACTTTTCCGGGAGCCCGGTTTCGACAGCGGAGCCTGACGTGCAGCTTGCCAGAATACCTGAACTAGCCACCACGACAGCCCCAGCCGCAGCTCCTTTAACAAAATCTCTTCTGGTTACTTCCTTGTTCATTACATTT
>DATKWT010000137.1 GCA_035529395.1 Dehalococcoidales bacterium
CTTGGTGTAGTCGGTTATTTCGCCGCCGACTATTCCCCTCAGCCCGGCCATGATGTCCCGCCCAACGTGCCTTGCCCGGATGGTACTTCCCTTGACTAGACCAACGGTCTTGGTGATATTCTTGCCCTCTATCCGCTCCGCAGTGGTAATAATCAATTGTCTACCTCCTTGAAGTCGTCCTTCTTCGCCTGGGCTATCCTGTCCCTGATGACTATCCCGAGGAGTACCACAAATGCCACCGAGACCACCCCCACGACAATCCGTATCCAGAGGGAAATCTCATCGGCCATAAAGAAACCCCTGGCCAGCCACCCGGACAGGGCAAGTATGCCCAGCCCGATTACAATAAACGCTGCGTTCTGCATACTAACCCCCCTCACAGATGATAATTATACATCTATTATCGTTTCTGTTTCCAGACCGTACCCTGTGGTGTGTCTTCAAGGGTAACACCAAGGTCGGTAAGCCTGGCACGTATCTCGTCGGCAAGCTGGTACTGCTTCGCCTCGCGCAATCGTACCCGGGTGGCGATGAGCAACTCTATAAACGGCTCGGCACCCACGAACGGCGTCTCCGGTGTTTCTAGCGTCAGCCCCAGCACCCCTGCCATCTCTCTGAGCGTATCTCGTGCCCCCGAAGCGTCGTATCCGGCCTCATATGCCCGGTTTATCTCCCGCGCAAGGTCGAAGAGGGTGGCTATCGCCTGCGCCGTACCGAAATCATCGTCCATCGCCTCGATAAACCGCTGCCGGTAGGACTCCGTGTCCAGTCCGTCTCCGGGGGCCTTACCCGCAGTACGTTCATCACTTGCCGACTGTCGCAGTCGTTCCGCCCCCTTCTCCGCCGCCTCCAGTGCCTCGTCGGAGTAGGTCAATGGGCCGCGGTAGTAAGAGCCGAGGATGAAGATGCGGATTGCGTCCGGGCTATATATCTCCAGGGCTTCCCGTATCGTTATCAGGTTGCCCAGTGACTTGCTCATCTTCTCTTCGTCCATCTGGAGCAGCCCGTTGTGCAGCCAGTATTTGGCGAAGGGCTTCTTGCCGGTAAAGCTCTCCGACTGGGCAATCTCGTTCTCGTGGTGGGGAAAGACCAGGTCCTGTCCGCCGCCGTGAATATCTATGGTGTCACCGAGGTACTTCAGGGACATCGCACTGCACTCGATGTGCCATCCTGGCCTTCCCTTACCCCAGGGGCTGTCCCAGGACGGCTCTCCTGGCTTCGCTTCCTTCCAGAGGACGAAGTCCATCGGGTGCTCCTTCTCCTCCTCCGCCTCGATACGCGCCCCGGCCATCATCGAGTCCAGCGTGCGGCGAGACAGCTTCCCGTAGTCAGATACGTTCCGCACCCTGAAGTATACATTGCCACCGACAGCATAGGCGAACCCCTTGTCCACCAGGCCATTGACAACCTCTATTATCTTCTCTATCTCTCCCATCGCCCGCGGGTAGACATGGGCGGGGAGTATATTCAGCGCCTCCATATCCTCGTCGTAGCGGATAGTATACTTCTGTGTCAACTCGGGTACAGACACACCGAGGCGGTTTGCGGTGTCGATGATGTTGTCCTCGATGTCGGTGATATTCTGCACATGCCTGACCCTGTAACCACGAAATTCAAGGTACCGCCGGACAACATCGAAGAAAATGTAGCTCATGGCATGGCCGATATGAGCGTCACTGTAAGGATTGACGCCGCAGACGTACATCGTCACTTCGTCGCCCTGCGGTACGAACTCCTCTTTCTGTCCGGAAAGCGTGCTATACACTCTCATGTTGTTTCCTTATCCCGTTTCTGCTTCTTCCAGCAAAGCAACCGCCCAGACAGCGATTCCTTCTTCACGACCGGTAAACCCCAGTCGCTCCGAGGTGGTGGCCTTGATGCTCACCCGACCTGCCTCTATTCCCAGCACCCTGCCGAGTTGCTCCCTCATCCGGTCGACAAACCCGCCAAGCTTGGGGCGTTCCGCCACAATGGTTGTGTCAATATTACCAACCCTCCAGCCTTGCTCAGCCAGCTCGTCCCGCACCCTCTCCAGCAGCACCAGGCTCGATATATCATGGTATTCCGGGTCACCGGGCGGGAAGTGGTTTCCGATATCACCCAGCGCAGCCGCCCCCAGGAGCGCATCAATCACCGCGTGGGTCAGTACGTCGGCGTCACTCCAGCCGCTCAGTCCCCTCTCAAAAGGGACCTCTACACCGCCCAGTACCAGCCGGCGCCCCGGTACGAGCGCATGAACGTCGTAGCCGATGCCAACACGCACCCCTGTCACCCCCTCTTCTGCAGCAGGAACTCGGCAAGAACAAGGTCGTCCGGATTGGTTATCTTGATATTATCATACGAGCCCCGGTAGAGCACCACGCGATGGCCCAGTTGCTCAATCACCGTAGCATCGTCGGTTACCTCGCCTTTGACCTTGCGATAGGCCTTTTTCAAGATGTCGTACCGGAATACCTGCGGCGTTTGCACTGCCCAAATACTATCCCGCGCCGGCGTGTACCGGACAACGCGGTCCGGTCCGGCAACCTTGATTGTATCCGTCACCGGCACGGCTGCCACCGCTGCACCTGTATCTGCGGCTGCTTTCAGACCGCTCTCAATCAAGTCCCCCGTCACCAGGGGTCGGGCTCCGTCATGGACTACCACCCACTCGCATCCCTTCAACCGCTCAAGACCGGCCCGGACCGAGTCCTGGCGCCGCGTGCCCCCTATACAGACCTCTCCCACTTTCGACCAGCCGCGCTCGGCTATTAGCTTCTGTGTCTCCGTCACCTTCTCTTCGCGGACAACGACAGCTATCTGGTCAATGGCCTTGCAACCTTCGAAAACACCGAGCACCCGCGCCAGTAGCAGTTCACCACACAGCGGGGCAAACAGCTTGTCTCCACCCCCCATTCTCAGGCTACTCCCGGCAGCCACAATCACGGCCCCGACGGTTGATTCTTGGTCCTTGTTCTTATCCAAGTTTATTCACAGTCTCACCAGGTTCAAACTGAGTTTACCATATTGGGTTCGGGTTGGAAACCGTGATAGAATATGGGGCAACTCATTGGCTCTTAAGGCAAAGCTAATGATATATGAAAGGAGGTGAACATGGCTTGCTGGCTATACCAAATGAGTGCCAAAAAGTACTCTCACGAACAATATAGGAGTGAAGTTTGGGAAGGGGTTGTAATACAAAATTGGTTTCTTGGAGAGAGTAAACGGAAGCCTAAAGAAATAAAATCTGGAGATATGATAATTCTGCTCTACGTAAGGACTAACGCAAAGGACCCCGGCATCTATGGCTGGGGTATTGTCACTTGGTGTGATGGAGAATGGATACACTTCCGGCCATCCCATCCCAGTGACTACTTAAAAATGAATCCAGTGCCCGAGCAAGAGGTAACCAAGGTTATCGACAAAATCCGTGGTGGAATGCCAGAGGGAACTATCTTTCCAGTAGATTATGAGGAGTTAAAACAAATTAGACAAAAGGTGGCGGAGCACGTCTATGGAATATCTTTGTAGCCCTTAACACTTCTTGAGCAATGCTTTCTAATCTAACAGGGTGATGAAAAAGGGGGAGTCCAGGGGTTTTCGTCCCTTCTTAGGGGCGCTCCCTCTTCCGAGAGGGGCCGAAGCCCCCTTTGGCAGGGGTCTGGGGGTGTCCCCCAGATATAATCTTTCCCCCCTTCCTGGACAGGAAGGGGGTCAGGGGGTTGGTCGAAAGTCTGTCATAAACCTGATAGAGGAATCTCCCTGAACCAGAGAGAGAGTATTGGCGAGCATAAAAAGAGAAAACGAGATGACAGAGGATAAGTACACATCGAAAAGATTTGACATCCAGCCGGAAGACGCTATTGATGTGGTGGTGCTGGAGACCATACCGTTTGACTACCCCGGTTCCGGGACCGAAGTAGTCTACGAGACCGGGGAGTTCACCGCCGTCTGCCCCTGGACCGGCCTGCCCGACTTCGGTCGGCTGACCATCCGCTACCTGCCACAGGACTCGCTGGTAGAGCTGAAATCGCTCAAGTACTACCTGACCTCGTTCCGCAACGTGGGCATCCTCCAGGAGCACGTCGTTAACCGGATTCTCAACGACCTCGTAGCGCTCCTGAAACCGGTCTCAATGGCAGTGGAAGCGGAGTACCGCGAGCGGGGTGGTATCAAGGGCAGGGCGGTGGCCCGATACCGGAACGAAAACAGAGATAAGGATGATGCCGAAAATGAAAGTCAGTAAGTACCTTGATGCCAGTCCCAGCCAGGAGCTGCCCGGAGTGGTTAAGCGTGAGGTTGTCAACGCCGATGACGGCGCGCCCAACTTCTGCATGAGGGTGTTCGAGGTCGACCCCGGTAGCGCCACACCATGGCACTCACACCCGTGGGAGCACGAGGTCTATATCCTCGAAGGGC
>DATKWT010000138.1 GCA_035529395.1 Dehalococcoidales bacterium
GAACCAGCTCAACAGTCATCGCTCCGGTAATAACTGCGCTTACAAAGACGAAACCCTGTAAGATGCCACCAGCTATTAGAAATGCCGGGCTTGGTGCCCAGATAATTATCAAGCTGGAAGCCCAGATGAGGGGTATGATCAAATAAAGCACCTTTTTCCGCCCAATCCTGTCGGCAAGTCGTCCCAGTGGGATGCCAAAGAGTGTTGTCAATCAGCGAAATGGGACACTTTTTGAACCGAACACTTTGGCATAATCAGGCGGCGTTAGCAAGCTCCCTAAGGCCCCGGTTGTAGTCTCTTCGACGATTGCTCGTTTGTATTTGCACCTCCTTTCGGCGTTGTAGTATCTGCTCTCTCCTGCCCTGGAGGACATCAGTTGGTGTCACATTGCCCAATGCTTTGTGGTACCGGTGGAAGTTGTAGTATTCAACGAAGTCGGCGATGGCCCTCTCAAGTTGGCCAGGGAGTTCATAAGGGACCTGGTTCACTTCCCGCTTGATGCTCTGGTGGTAGCGCTCCAGCTTCCCGTTAGTCTGGGGATGGAAGGGCGCCGCCAGGATATGCCGGATGCCAACGAGGTGCAGATAGTCCCGGAATGCCCTACAGACATAACCCGCTCCGTTGTCCGAGAGCAGTCTGGTACGGTCCTCGACAGGCACCTCGGTCATCCCGGTGGCGTCGACAGCTTCCTGGATTACCTCGATGAGGGAGTTCGCCGACATATCTCTTTGCAGCTTCCAGGCTAGGATGAAACGGGAGTAGTCGTCCATCACGGTCACCAGGTAGTAGTAGCCCCAGCCCACTACCCGAAAGTAGGAAGCGTCGGTAGCCCACATCTGGTGGGGTCGTGTGGTCTTGGCGTGATACTCCTTACCCGCTACGAGCTGCACCTCCAGTCGTTTCAACCAGCCCCTCCTTACGCAGGATGCGGTACACCGTGGACTCGGATACCGCAAAGCCCGCGTTGTCCGTTATCCAGGTTGCCAGTTGCCGGCTGCTGAGTTCAGGGAAATCCCGAGCTGTTGTTAGTATCTTCTCTTCTTCCTCAGGGATTATCCGGTTCCAGGACCTTCCCCTGTCTCCTGAGTGGGGCTCCGAGCCATCGCCTCGCTGCTCCTGCCGCCATCGGTAGTATGTGCTCCTGGGTATCCCCATTTCCACCAGTGCCTGCCGCTTGCGCCCGGATAGGGCCTCCATCTGGTACAGCACCGCGGTCTTTTCCACAGCACTCATGTGCCGGCGCCATTGTGCTCCTCCAGCGGAGGAATAGCCGTTTTTTTAAGACGGTATCCGTCAAGGGACAGGTCAGCTACCAGGTGCTTGAGATCGGCGTTCTCCCGCTTTATCTGCTCAATCTCTTGACGAGTGGCATCCCTTAAGGTATCCCGGGTTAGCCGTTCCTTCCCTGCCTCCATGAAGTCCTTGGTCCAGGCGTAAAAAGCCCCTGGCTTGATCCCTTCCCGTCGACAGAGATCCCTTACTGCCACCTCCCGCCGGAACCCCTCCAGCACTATACGGACCTTCTCCTCCGGGGTGTACCTGCGCCTGGCTACCACTCTAACCTGCTGCATGAAGCCCCTGGTTTCCTTAGTCCTTACCTCAGCAGCATCAGTTTTATCTGCAATGTTCTGGGACACGTTTAACTCCTTCCTCATTGAGGTTAGTCTACTACCTCTCAGGAGCTTGTGCCACCCACCTGGAGTGTACGGTTATAGTGGCCCTATCTGTGTCCCATTATCGCTGACGGTCTACACCTCTCCGTTTGAGAAAGGCGAGACAAGGCCAACACGTACGGCTTTCACTGCCGCCTCGGTCCTATCTGAGACATCAAGCTTTGACAGGATAGTCTGCACATGTTTCTTGGCAGTATTCTCACTGATGCAAAGTGCACGTCCGATCTCTCTGTTGCTCTGCCCGCGCACTATCAATTCAAGTACTTCATGCTCGCGAGCCGTCAGGCTGTTCAGTCCCGCGGTATCTATACGTTTCCTCTTAGACTGGTCACCAGTCATATCGGCCAAGCTAAACTTAGCCTCGTGCAACAGGTTGGTCTTGATGAGTATGCCCCCGCTGTTGA
>DATKWT010000139.1 GCA_035529395.1 Dehalococcoidales bacterium
CTTGAGCATAGGTACCTCCCAATTCAGCTACTTAGACATTGGTCATTGCAGGCTATTTGTGTGTGAAGTTTGTGGTACCTTCCTAGTGTAGTGTCTCCGAGTTCTCTTTACAATAATTGTTGACAATAATGCGTCGTAGTAGCCGGTGCCTCATTGTAAAGCTATGTTAGAGACACTACACTAACAGGGTGATGAAAAACCCTTTCGACCAACCCCCGTGCGGCCCATCTGGGCCGCCTCCCCCTTCCTGGCCAGGAAGGAGCCTTCTGCGGAAGGGGGAAAAGATTGTATCTGGGGGACACCCCCAGAATCTGGTTTCGGATTCTGCTAACGTCATTCTGTAAGAATGACGCCCAGACACCCCTGCCATAAGGGGGCGCCCCTGAGAAGGGCCGGAATCCCTCTGTACTCCCCTTTTTCATCAGTCTGCTAGAAGTCGGCGTTTCTTAACTCCAGGTATTTTGATTCCCGATTGTCACCAAAAAACGATTCCCAATTCTCTTTCATCAGAATTGGTGGATAAACGACTCCATTTATAAGTTCATCTCTTCTGTACCACCCAACTTCAACTATCCCCTCATCAATTGCACCTTGCGTCTGTTCCACTTGCCCACCGACGATATTACAGAGGAACCAAATCTTGACCATTCTATAGCGATTAGAAAGCAAATCTTCAACGAAGAGTAATTTATAGGGGCTTACTTCGAGTCCTGTTTCCTCTTCCACCTCCCTCATCAAAGCCTGGGTAATACTCTCGTCGTTGCCGTGCACACCTCCACCTGGTCCAACAAGGTAACTTCTACTGTGCCGATCATTATATCTGACGAGTAGAATTCTCTCCTCTTGTATTATTATGGCTCCGGTGGCAATTCTTTGTTCTCTACTCATATTTTTCATATCTACGGGTAATATCTAATTGAACCGCATTGTTAATATAGCACACTCTGAATGATTTAGTTCACAGGTTTCCAATAATGCCCTTAAGTTCCCAAAATACACGCCAGCAGGCCGAATTGCCCGCTACTGCCGTTCGCTAATTCCAGAACGATACCTGTTGTGTTTCTGTGACTTTCTGTTGATACTCTCCGGGCGGTTTGTGACATTTATGTGACTTCGCATATGTAGTATATGGAGTATGAGAACTGATTCGGCCATTTCCCACAAAGTGCACGAGGGGATTTAATCCAAGGGTGGTTAAAAATGGTCAGTAGGGCGTATAACCCTCTTGAACGATTGTTTGGGGGGATAGAATTTTGGTTAGAAGAGATGTGGTTGTCGGGGTATTCATTACGGCTTTCCTCGCACTTGGTCTTTGCGCCAAGGATGCGTTGGAGCAAGCGGTGGCTGGGCGTGGGGGGGCAATCATGACAGAGATGGTCAATTCATGGCCCGGTCTAGTGATTGCGTTAGTGGTGTTGGGCTTTTCAGGTTGGTGGTTAATAAGAGACACAAGAAAAGCAGAGCGGAAAGAACAAGAACGGCAAGCAGAACTACAGGCAGTCTTGGAACGTATGGACAAGGCGCTAGAGCAAAATACTGCCATACTATCACGACTGGAGGCACGAGATGGCTCAGAGAATACCACATCAGAAGAGTGACCACATAAACTGCAAACACTGTGGTTCTGAGGCCGTCGGTAAGTACGGCACCCGCAGTGGCATACAGCGTTACTGGTGCAAGGTCTGCAAGCGCAAGTTCGTGGACAAGGACACTCTGCCCAAGATGAGGACGCCCGTGAAGGTTATCGCCTCTGCTGTAGGTATGTACTACGGGGGGATGCCACTGGACAGCATACAGCGCCAGATAGAGCAGGACTACGGACTCCGTATGTCTGAGCCTGGCATCTATTGGGTAGTACGCTTCTCAAGGGATGCCGTAATCAAGGCTAAAGAGTTCAGGCCAAAAGTTGGTGATACGTGGATAGCTGATGAAACGGTGATTAAGTCTGGTGGTAAGAATATCTGGTTTTGGGACATTATAGACGCTGATACCAGATACTTGTTAGCTACGTATATATCGGAAACCCGCAAAACTAAAGACGCTCAAGCGCTCATGGAGAAAGCTACCAAAGCTGTGGGCAAAGTGCCGAAGGATGTTGTTACTGACCGCCTAAGAGCCTATATAGACGGCATAGAACTAACCTTCGGCTCTGAGACCAAACATATTCAGAGTAAGCCATTTGAGGAAGGCAACCTGACCATCGGATTGAATATCATATTCTCGGCTTATTTTAAGCTGAAGATGGATGAGCGGAATGGGGCACTTGCCTCTGGCAACGGACCGCTGCTGGCCGCAATGTAATCTGCGCATAGATACTTAGCTACTGCTAATAATATGAGCAGGAAAACCGATGACGCTCCACTAGTCGAGTGCCATTCCATCGATGGATAGGCGGAATGTCAAACATGGAGAGTCGAAGGAATGAAGAATGTCAAGAAAGCTGCTGAAGTAACCGCCCAGTTCTTCGGCATGGTTGTCGGCAACAATTTCACCACACCCCCTGGTTAATCTCTGAACTGTACTCAAGGCTGGAATTGTCCTGCCAGGGGTGATTTCTTAGCGGGTAGACCAAAGCAGAAGGTGAATAAGGAATTTTCATCGTCGTTCTAGAATATCAAAACGCACACCATGTATCACACCACCTATGCCGACGATTAGTCAGGTCAAACGTAGCAGGCGGTTATCGTGAATCAACCCCGATTGAACTTAACCAGTAAGAACTACGAAATCATAGCTGAGCTTCTTGAGAAAAGCGCCGAACTGGTCAGAACCGAAGACGTGGCGCTGGTCAGGAGGAAGTACGACCTCCTTACCAAAGTGGTCAAGGCCAATTCGACAGCGGCAAGAATGTCCGCGGTCATGGAGTTCAGAGCGACCGCCAAGGAGCTACTCAACAGTCGAGACACCTTTATAGCGTGGAAGAATGAGGATACTACGCCAGCCATGGGTCTGACAGAAAATTGATCATTACCGATAACAGCGCTCAAAGCAGCATAGGGCTGGCCGTGCTAGGCCTCTACCGGGATAAACTCACCCCGCCGGTGCAGATTGAACTGAAGGTCCGTGGCGGGCAGCAGGTTCTGGTAGTGACCGGGCCACAGGCCACGTTGGAGAGCAATTCCTTCGGCTGGGGACGGCTCGATGAACGGACCAAGGCCCTCTGGCAAGCGACATCCGTACTGGGGTGGTCATTACCCCTTGAGCTCCTCCAACAGATACCGCCAGACCAGGAGCGTCTCATTCGGGGGAGCAAGTGAAGCGGCTCCCCAGGTCGTGGCGCTACGCGGGGGTAGAATATGGCAAACAGGAGGTTCTGATGTGACACTAACGGACGGTCGAGGGGATCTACCTCCTGAGCGGTGACCGAATGCGAAGTAAGGAACGGTTTGAGGAACTGGCGCAATACCTGATCGAAGTGCCTTCTTGGTAGAGAGTCCCCGGAAGAGGGTTTTATAGCTGTTACCATAGGTCTCACTAAGACAGGCCTGGAGACGGTTAAGGTAGCGGGTGACCCCCGCCCCACTCGGTCCCACAGTCGGGTGAAACCCTTACATAGCACCTACTCTTCGGAAAAGCGGACAGGAGTTAGATCCTATTTCCAGAGAGCCATAGGCGCTGGTCCATCTGCATCTGCTTTGTCAGTGTGGTCTTCGGTAAGCACCTCGCGGAAACGCTTCTAGACAAAGGGATAGATTCCCTTCACATCATAGTGGCACTCCAGTAACTCCAGCAGGAACAGCTGACCCGTGGAATAGGAACCTTCCATAACAATAACAGCCTGATGTCTCTGGAGGAGCACCGTTGTAATGATCTCACATCGTAATCATGGTGCCGGGGCACTTGCATTCCTCACCTCCAACCTTGTCAGAAGTGACACCGACGTAATCGGTGTATAGCTTAGTCGGCAAGGCTCTTGTGTATCCGTGTGGGGTGCCCTTAGTGATCGTATCACTTGTTGAGCTAGGGTCCCCAGTGACAGAGATCGGGATGGTGTGAAGCTCCATTCGCCGAGGAGCAAGGTTCA
The DNA here is from genome assembly GCA_035529395.1 of Dehalococcoidales bacterium. Lineage (NCBI taxonomy): Bacteria > Bacillati > Chloroflexota > Dehalococcoidia > Dehalococcoidales > Dehalococcoidales bacterium. The sequence continues at coordinate 4,025 of DATKWT010000139.1, forward strand.
TGAGGAATCCAGTGAGTGCACCATAACCATGGAAAGCCCGAAACTCAGAGCTATCATCTCTATATACTCCAGGTGGTCTGCCTTGGGAAATAGGGCCATTACAGGTGTGTAGCCGGGAAAGAAAAGTAGAAAAGGCAGCCCGAGGGTGAGATGCGGAGTGCACTGGATGGAAAGATCGAGAGAATGATAATAAAAAGTGCTGTCAGTGCATTTATCAGGAAAAGCATGTTCGCGAATCTTCTTATCATATACAAATCAATCATGCCATGATTCCTGTCCCCTGAAAAAGACTCGTTCGGTAACACTCTGTTTTGACGTAACACGAGTACTACACTATAGAGCTTCATATATGAGCCCGTTTTTTGATTTACCGGAACTCAGGCAAGTCTCACGGTATAATTGTATGACAGGAGTGAAGGTGAGGACTGGATTGGTATCCGCTGCACAGCTTGCTAGGGTGTGCTAATTATTCGGATAGACATACGTCCTCTCAGTCACGAATCAACTCTTTGGGAAGGGAAAACGAGTCAGGTATTTTTTCACGTATTCAATAGCATCTACCTGACGGGGATCGATTCCACCAAGCACGGCCAGGTATAAACTGAGATAATCACCAAAAAGAGCCAGGCTCATCATCTGGGCCAGAGGGCTTTTCCCGGTGGACTGCACTACGGTATGCTTGATATCCACCTTTTCAAGTAGTTTCCTATTAGCCTTATAGTGAAGCTGTACTCGTGGATGCAGCAGGTCAGAGTACAGCAGTATTACGAATAGATTTTCTCTAAGAGTAGAAGTAGATTCATAACCCACGACTACATTGTGGCTGAGCTCCGGGAACTGTTCGGATACGGCCCAGGTCTTGCTGTTCTCGTTGAGTTGCGTCTTCCATCGGCGTGCAACTGGTGCCAGTATACCATCACCATATACTGCTATCATGTGGTCCGGAAGCCGGACTGCCAGCTATTTTACCGGGTTGGAGATCAGTGGTGTGTCCTCTCGATAGTCATACTGCACACGAAACAGCAAGGTCAGTGCCTCCTGGACATTTATGGACTGGTCTGCCAGCGCATCCACGTTCTGTAGAATGCTGAGTAGAGGCAGGAAGCTGTGCGGGAAGCCCGCTCTGGGAAGTGCTTCTGCTTCTATGATGAAGGAGGGAATGCCTGCCTGTCTGGCTTGCTCACCGAGTCGACCTCCGGTGGTGATAGCTATCTTCCTGGCGGGACTACGGATTGCCGCAGTGAAAGCGGAGACAATCTCCTCGGTATTCCCGGAGTAGCTTGAGGCTATTAGCAGGGTGTCTTCGTCGACAAACGAGGGCAGACCGTAGTCCTGGTGCACGAGGACGGGTACACGGCCTTCAGTAAGTGCCAGACTCCTGGCCATCTCGCCTCCAATGGCAGAAGCACCCATGCTAAGGACGATGACCTTTCCCACGCGAGCCGCGCCTGCTCCGGGAACTCATGAAGGTAAGAGAGCATCCGTGCCACACCGGGTTGTTGGTAGCTCTCTGAACTATCAAGATTGACCATGTCTACTGACCTGGACCTTTCGTAGGGTGACCTGCGGCCTGCCTATTGCCGATGTAGCCAACTATACCGCACATGTCTGCTCCTCAAGAATCCCGTACCCGTCTCTGCGGGCGTTCCTGCTTATACCATATAGAAAAATTCTATGCCAGGCATGTAGTAAAGTCAACACGAGGGGTCTCTCCAATATACTCACCGTCCACGTAACCTGAAAAGTGTATAGTGTGTTCTGGACACCCGCACATCCTGATATTGGCATTGGTAAAGGTGAGTAGTATAAGATACAATTGATGGCTATAGACGTGTGTGGCAAAAGTTCGTGGGCGCAGTGGAGCTGACATGCAGGTGGCAATACTTGCCGGAGGATTGGCGAGCAGGCTCGGATACTTGACCGAGAGCCGCCCCAAGTCCCTAATGATGTTCAAAGGTAAGCCGTTTCTCGAATACCAGCTTGAGCAACTTCGGCAGGCCGGAATTAAGGACATCGTTCTGTGCATAGGATACCTGGGAGAGCAGATTCAAGAGTGTATCGGAAACGGGGAGAAGTATGGGATGCATATCCGGTACAGCGTTGAGAAGACGCCCCTCGGTACTGCTGGTGCTCTCAGGAAGGCTGAGCCTCTGCTTACTGACCCATTTTTCACGCTGTATGGGGATTCGTACGTCTTTGTTGACTTTGGCAGAATAATACGCCATTTTCTTTCTAAGGATAGGTTGGCTCTGATGACAGTTTACAGGAACTACGACCGATTCGACAGCAGCAACACGGCGTTCAACGGAAGGATCGTCACTCGGTATGATAAGGAAGTGAAAACAGAGGACATGGTCTATATTGACTACGGAGTTAACGTCTTCAGGAAACAGGTCTTGGACATGATTCCAGAGGGTCGGTCTTACTCGCTGGGAGACATCTTTCGTGGACTTATTGCCACGGAGGACCTGCTGGCCTTCGAGGTCGAGCAGCGCTTCTACGAGATAGGCTCTCCACAGGGACTCAAAGACTTCAGGAAGTTTGTCGGGAGTGCAGCATGATACTCTCAAGGGCTCCATCCAGGATTACGCTCGGTGGTGGGGGAACGGACCTGGAATCTTATTACTCTAAACACGGAGGGTTTCTGATTGCTGGCGGGATCAACAAGTACTGCAGCATCCTGGCCAATCACAGGTTCTACAATAGTATCCGCCTTAGCTACTCTCAAGCAGAGATCAGAGACAGTATTGACGAGATAGAGCACAGGATTTTCAAAGCGGCGCTCATGCTTCTTGGAATTGACAGTGCGATAGAACTGCACTCCACGGCGGACATTCCCTCCGGTTGCGGCCTGGGTACCTCTTCCAGCTTCACTGTTGCCCTACTGAACGCGCTACACGCATACAAGCGGGACTTCGTAGGCCACTGTCAGCTTGCCGAAGAAGCCTGCCATATAGAGATCGACATTCTAGGGGAACCTATCGGTAAGCAAGACCAGTACATGGCTGCTTACGGCGGGCTGACCTGTCTCACGTTCGAGAAGAATGGAAGAGTCTTTGTGGAGCCCCTGAGGGTCTCGCGTGAGACGATTGACCAGCTGGAGACCAATGTTCTTCTCTTTTTCACGGGCAAGGAAAGGAGTGCCTCTGAGATACTTATCGAACAGGACACCAAGTCCAAACAGGACGACCCTGACATGATCAACAACCTTCACCGCATCAAGGATATCGGCCTCGAGATGAGGAAGTACCTGGAGAATGGAAAGCCAGATGCATTAGGGGAGCTTCTCCATACCCACTGGGAGATAAAGAGGAAGCGTTCCAAGAATATGTCTGACGCTTGTATCGACGAATATTATGAGCTTGCGCGAAAGAACGGTGCGGCTGGTGGGAAGCTTATCGGGGCTGGCGGCGGCGGATTCCTAATGTTCTACTGCGAAAACAGTCACAAGCACAGTGTTATTAAGGCTATGCTGCAACGCGGTCTGAGATGGGAAAGGTTCCGGTTTGACACGGAGGGTACCAAGATTCTGGTGGATACGTAGAGGAGGCCATGTGAAGGGCAGTCAATACATGTGAAGAGCAGTCAATACATTGAAGACTATCTTAAAGAGGCAGCGAGGATTGTCAGAGAGCTCTCAATAGCCGACGTAGATAAGGCCGTTGCTCTCCTTTTTGATGCGTGGAAGAAAAACAATAACGTTTTCACATGCGGTAACGGCGGTTCTGCTTCCACGGCAACTCATTTTGCCTGTGACCTGACGAAGACTGTTGCACCACCCGGCAAGAGAGGGTTCAAGGTGGAGTGTCTGAACGACAATATCCCGCTGGTACTCGCGCTTGTCAATGATGACGGTTTTGACAACCTGTTCAGCGAGCAGCTCAAGACTAAAGCGCAGAAAGGCGATGTCCTCATTTGTATCAGTGTCCATGGTGGTTCGGGAAAGGACAAGGCAGGACCGTGGTCACAGAATCTCCTTAAGGCAATGGAATACATGCGGGAGAATGGGGGCAGGACGATAGGATTGAGCGGCTTCGATGGTGGAGCGATGAAAGACCTGGCCGATGTCTCAATTGTTGTTCCGGTGGACTCTACCCCCCACGTTGAGTCCTTCCACCTGGTACTGGAGCACCTCATCTGCAGCTGCCTCAGAGAGAGGTTGGCGGAGAATTGAGCAGTATGGCGGCAGTATTCCTTGACAGAGACGGGGTGATAAACGAACTCGTCTACTACGAGGAGCATGGTATAATCGATTCCCCGTTCACCGTGGGCCAGTTCAGACTTCTTCCGGGTGTTACTGAGGCAGTCCGACAGTTGCGTGATGATGGTTACAAGGTGGTCCTCGTCTCGAACCAGCCGGGTATTGCCAAGGGACACATGTCTCGGGAGGCCTTTGACAGAATCAAGGAGAGAATGAAAGAAGAGCTGGCCAAAGGAGGAGCTTGCCTTGACGGCGAGTACTACTGTCTGCACCACCCTGAGGCGGTGGTAGCAGAACTGAGAACCAGTTGTGAATGCCGGAAACCCAAACCGGGGTTGCTCCTTCGAGCGGCAAGGGACTTTGACATAGACTTGTCCAAATCATGGATGATAGGAGATGGCCTGACAGATGTGTTGGCTGGGAAAGCAGCCGGATGCCAGACGATACTCCTTGGCAGGATGAAGTGTGATGTGTGTCGACTGATGGATGACCTGGATGCGAGGCCGGATGGCGTCGCGACACACCTGGCGGAGGCGGTCGGGATTATCATCGGAAAGAAAGGTTTAGCATGCAGATCTTCATTGATACGGCGAGTGTAAGTGAGATAGAGAGATGGCTTGGCATGGGAGTGATAGATGGTGTTACCACCAATCCCAGCATCATGCTGAAAGATGGCATGTACAACCTGGAGCGAGGGGCTAAGGCAATCGCTGCCCTGGTTGACCCGCTTCCTACAAGTGTCGAAGTAACCACAAACGATCTTGACGGAATGATTATCCAGGCGCAGAGGATTGCGTCCTGGGCACCGAACATGGTCGTCAAGATACCGCAGATTACGCCGGATGGTATACCCTGCTATGGTGTAATTTGTAGGCTCGAGGCAGAGGGAATAAGGGTTAACGCTACGGTCGCCTTGTCATTGGGACAGGTGATTCTGGCGGCAAAGTCTGGCGCGAGCTATATCAGCATCTTTGGCGGCAGAATTGCTGATGAGGGCGGTGATGCACCCGAGGTCATCAGGATGGCAGCGGACTGGCTAGAGCAATGGAACTTCAAGAGCCGGCTGGTCATCGGGAGCATCAGGTCAGTTGGTGACATCTTGAACGCTGCAATGGCTGGCGCCCATGTCGTCACTATCCCTCCGCAGTTTCTGGACAAGATGGCAGACCATAGGTTTACCAGGGAAACCGTAAGACAGTTTACTGACGACGCCCAGAAGGCCCTGGAGATGATGGAGAGTATCGGAAGCTGACTAGGCAATGAACAGACCTCAAGGTTGTCCCACTTTCGCTGACCACATACAATGCGGCATGCTTCATCCTTCTTATCCCCATACCGCAGTTATACTAGAATCTAAGCGTTTAATGCAACCACTTTTACCTTGTCTATCGGCGAGCCACTTACATCCCACCAGCAAGCTGACGGGTATTTAGCAGAGGTTTGATAAAAAGGAATGAGGAAAAAAGAAACTTGTCCCGCTATTACTATAGTTATATGTGCCCTTAACGAAGAGGAAAACCTACCCTATGTTTTACCTAAAATACCGGGTTCGGTAAATGAGGTCCTTCTTGTTGACGGACATTCTACCGATGCAACTGTTGAAGTAGCAAAAAAGCTATGCCCTAAAATTAGAGTGCTATATCAGTCCGGTAAAGGGAAGGGTGATGCTATAAAATTCGGGGTCAGTCAGGCCACTGGTGATATCATTATTACTCTCGATGCTGACGGTCAGACCAACCCGGAGGATATTGATAGATTTATTGCCCCCCTTCTCAATGGATACGACCTCGCTAAAGGTACACGCTTGGCTCACAGTCGTCCACCGAATATGTCCAAACACCGATGGTTCGGCAATAAGATTCTCGCAATCACATCAAATATTCTATATGGTACTAAATACACTGATATATGTTCTGGCTATAATGCTTTCTGGAAAAGCGCTTTCCAGCACCTGAAACTTGCTACTAACGGCTACGAAAAACAAATCCGAGCAGTGCGCCAGACACATTCGCCATCACCAAAAAGAGGGCATTGGAATAAAGTGGCACGCGAACAAGTGTCCTGGCTCTATCCGTGGACGTAATGATTCCGATGATATCCGCGATAAATCTGTAGAGTTGAGATTCCTTCAATTTCATTTGGTTGATATGTTACCCTTAAAACAGCAAGCTCCCGAGTTTCCCATAAAGTCTACTTTACATCTACCCATATTTGAAGCTGCATGTAAGGATCGATTAACTCATTTTTAAATAGCAGGAACTCTACTTTCTGATGATTCCCTACCTCCCGGGGTTTGAAAGTGGCGATAGCCTCATATTTCTCGTCGTTTTTAAGAACTATCGGACCAAGAGTGCTAACTGCAATTCCATCTATCTTTGTTTCAATCTTATAGCTCACATCCTGTTGCTCATGATTGATAATGCCTAGAGTTACGTTCTCTGTATCACCCAAATTAAGCTCTGTTGGATAATTACTAGCCTTGCCCTCCAGATTCAATACATAAAACTCCGTAAATCTCTCGCTCGTTTTAGGCACGGCAACAGTATATACTACGGCCCCAATCGTACCAAGTATAACGAATACCAGAATAATGGATAAAATCTTTTCTACTGAATTTCGCTTACCCCATGAAGCAAGGTCAATATGGAACGCCAACTTCTCTTCATCTAGTAGTCTCCGTTGGCTCAACCACGCAATTGCTGAAGTAATAGCCACAACAGCGGAGAGAGAGTAGAGGATGGAATTCAGGGTGATACCCCATGACGTATAGTTCAAAGCTAACCCGATAAGCGGCACTATGACAAGACTGAGTCCAAAGGATAAAGCAAAACGCTCGATGTCATTAAGACTCTCTCTTCTGGGGAACAAAGCGGAAAGCGAAGTGTATCCCGGAAAGAACAGTAAGAACGGCAGACCCAGGATTATCCTCAAGACATTATCGGGCAAAAAAGCGATTAACAGAATTAGCAAAAGCGTAAGTGCATTTATGCATAGAAGTATGTGGTTGGTTCTTATCCTCACACTGAAACACTCCGTAACAGGACAAGATATTTAGTACGATTATATCATATGTGATACGTCGTAGTATGACTAGGCTGTATCCCATAACTAGTGGAAATTCGATCTGGCCATATACTACCCCGGTGTACCATCTCAGTCAATCCATTTAGGCAACCAGTATTTCCTCTAAGAATTCCAGTCTGATTGGTTCCTGCTCCAAAGTCTTTGATGCATCTGAGGTGGTCCCTAAAACTTGGACAGATGGTTAAGAGCGGGTTCTGCTCCTATAATGAATACGGAATAGGAGGAGAACATGAAACAGAACCGAAGAAAGCACACCCCATCGTTCAAAGCCAGAGTAGCTCTGGAAGCATTAAAAGGTGAAGAAACAATAGCCGAACTGGCCAATAGATTTGAGGTTCACCCCAGTCAGATTTGCAAATGGAAGAATTCTCTGGCTGAGGGCGCCGCCGGCATCAGCTTTATCTTTGTTTTCCTGGGACACAACTCGCTCCTTTCACTCTCTGGTCAGTCTACTACCTCTAAAGGAGCTTGTGCCACCCGCCTGGAGTGTACGGTTTTAGTGACCCCTTTTGTGTCCCATTATCGCTGACGGTCTACACTGAGCGAGGCCAGGATTCAGACGGAGGCTGAAGTGATGGCGCAAGGGCCCGAGCACATAGACGTTGAGATGGTGAAGTCATACGCTCAGGATCTGAGAAATGTGCTGGAAGAGGCCAGTTTTACCGAGAGTAAAACCTTCCTCCGTTCATTCATAGAGAAGATCGTCATAGACGGAAGCGAAGCCGTGATACACTACAACCTGCCAGTACCACCGGACGGGAAGAAGAAAGAACAAATAGGAGTTCTGCCTATTGTCACCCCTGGTGGAGCTGAGGGGATTCGAACCCCTTACCTATTGAATGCCATTCAATCGCTCTCCCAATTGAGCTACAGCCCCATGACTATATTCTACAACTTATGGGTGTGGTTTTACCACCCCTACGCCGGTGCTTCCGCTGCCTTTGATGTAAAAGTCAGCTCGTCCCCTTCCACATCGACCACCACGGTATCGCCCTCGTTGAACTCACCCCTGAGAACCTGAGTTGACAGCGGGTTCTCCACGTAGCGCTCAATAGCCCGTCTCAGTGGCCGGGCGCCGAACTGCGGGTCGTAGCCTGCCTTTGCCAGCCAGGACCTGGCTTCCTCGGTCAGCTCAATGCTGAGCTTGCGCTCCAGCAACCGCCCCTGCAGGTCCTTGATCATCAGCTCCACGATTTGCCTCAGTTGTTCCTCGGTTAGCTCATGGAAGACAATAGTCTCGTCCAGTCGATTGAGAAACTCGGGGCGGAAGGTTTTTTTGACTTCGGCCATAACCTTCCCTTTCATCTCCTCGTAGCCTCGCTTCTGAGCGCCGGAATCACCCTTTCTCGTTGCGGCAAAACCGATGGCACTCTCCCGCCGGATAAGCTCCACGCCAGCGTTGCTGGTCATGATTATCACGGTATTCTTGAAATCCACCGTCCGCCCGTGGCCGTCCGTCATGCGGCCGTCGTCGAGGACCTGGAGCAGGGTATTGAACACCTCGGGGTGTGCCTTCTCAATCTCGTCGAGCAGGATGACCCGGTAGGGCCGACGCCTCACCGCCTCGGTAAGTTGCCCTCCCTCCTCGAAGCCAATGTATCCGGGTGGAGCACCGATGAGGCGTGATACGGTGTGCCTCTCCTGGTACTCGGACATATCCAGGCGCACCATGGCATTCTCATCGTCGAACAGGAATTGGGCCAGGGCGCGTGCCAACTCCGTCTTACCGACACCCGTCGGGCCGAGGAATATGAAGCTCCCGATGGGCCGTCTGGGGTCCTTCAGCCCGGCCCGACTCCGGCGAATGGCCTCGGAGATGGCTACGACCGCCTCCTCCTGGTTCACCAGCCTCTCGTGGATACGCTCCTCCATGAAGAGCAGCTTCTCCGCCTCACCCTCGAGCATCTGGGATATTGGAATACCCGTCCAGATGGATATCAGGCTGGCGATATCGTTCTCATCGACCACCTCACTGATTTTCTCCTTTTGCAGCCATTCGCTTTTAGCCCCGTCGTACTCCTCCTCAAGCTGGAGCCGCTCTACCTTGAGCTGGGCAGCGGTCTCGTAGTCCTCTCGCTGCGTGGCCGCTTCCTCCTCATTGGTCAACTGCTTGAGGCGCTGTTCAAGTGACTTTACCTCAGGCGGGGCACTCTCGGTATCAATGCGCAGCTTGCTGGCTGCCTCGTCAATCAGGTCAATCGCCTTGTCCGGCAAGTATCTATCCGAAACGTAGCGCTGGCTGAGACGGGCGGCCGCTTCCAGTGCAGCATCGCTGATTTTTATTTTGTGGTGAGCTTCATACCGCGGGCGCAGTCCGTGCAGCATCTCGATAGTGGCCTCAACAGTGGGCTCACCAAGGAAGACAGGCTGGAGGCGCCGTTCCAGGGCTTTGTCCTTCTCAATGAATTTGCGATACTCATCAAGCGTGGTGGCACCGATACACTGCAACTCACCGTGCGCCAGCGCCGGTTTCAGCATGTTGCTGGCATCTATCGCTCCCTCGGCCGCGCCGGCACCAACCACGGTGTGTATCTCATCGATAAACAGTATTATCTCGCCTTCCCCCTGCCGGACCTCATCCATCACCGCCTTGAGCCGCTCCTCAAACTCACCGCGGAACTTGGTGCCCGCGACTAAAGCCCCCATGTCCAGGGCAACTACCTTACGGCCCTTGAGAGAGTTCGGCACATCATCCGCGGCAATCTTCTGGGCCAGCCCCTCGGCAATCGCGGTCTTGCCTACTCCCGCCTCACCGACAATCACCGGGTTGTTCTTGGTGCGTCGTGTGAGCACCTGCATCACGCGCTTTATCTCATCCTCACGACCGACTACCGGGTCGAGCTTACCCTGACGCGCCAGCTCGGTGAGGTCACGACCGTACTTCTCCAGTGAGCGGTACTTGCTCTCCGCCCGGGCGTCGGTTACTCGGTGACCACCGCGCAGCTTCTGAAGGGCTGAATATACCTTTTCCTGGTTAACACCAGACCGGCCAAGAATACCGGCTGCTTCACCCTTTTCTTCACCAGCTATGGCAATCAGTAGATGCTCGGTACCGATGAACTCGTCCTGAAGCCTTCTCGACTCGGCATCAGCCGCCGAAAAAAGCGCCGCTATTCGTGGTGTTGCGTATATCTGCCCAACCTCGTAGGTAATCTTGGGTATCTTCTCCAGTGTCGCTTCGGCCTCGCGCTGCACCGCCTCTACGTTTACGCCCAGGTCCCGGAGTATATCACCTACCAGACCCCTCTCCTGCCGAAGTAAAGTCAGGAATATGTGTTCCACATCCCACTGGTTATGACGGAATTGCCCGACAAGCTGTTGCGAACTGGTAATCGCATCCCACGCCTGCTCAGTAAATCTCTCCTGCCTCATCATCTACCTCCCAACAGCTCAATTATGCCAGGCGCCCGGTTACGGCGTCAGTGACAAAAGTCCCGCTTCAGTTCCCGAAGTTCGCCTTCAGGAACTCCCTTATCTTCTCCTGCACAGCGGGGTATTCCCAGCGATACTCGTGCCCCGGGACATTGATGCAATGCGTGAATTTGGCCGGCTTCCCCTGCAGCCGGTATTTGAACCACCTCAGGAACGCCAGCATGTAGGCCTTGGTGCCGGCCTTCAGATTCCGGTGCGCCATGGGGTCCGGCATCATTCCATTCGTATCTATCGCCAGCGTCCTTTCCGTGACTACCCGGTGGGACATGTGAGGGAAGAATATGCCCAGCTCAATGCTGTAGACCTGGTTGTTGTCACCGAGCTGCCGCATCACGGCGTTACCGAAGGCTGCCCCTTGGCTGGCCCCTACCAGCACCACTCTGAGTTCAGGAAGGCTTCGTATAAGCAGCCGCAGTTCCTCCGCCATTATCTCCGCCTGTCGGGACTTACTCTTCAGAAAGAAGCGCGCTTCCTTTCCTATGTCCCGCATGTGGTACCAGAAGCTGTTGCCGCTGCGGAAGTGCTGGGTCAGCGCCCAGGTGAGCCCGAGCTCATCCATCGTCTCGGTAACTCCGGTGACGATGCTCCTCTCCCAGTCCAGGCACAACTCCAGCAGCGTATTCCCCCACCCTCCGGGGTTGTGAATCACGAGAACTTCCTTTCCAATAGCCCTGTTGTACGTCTCCGTGACCCTCCCGATGAAGTCTGCCCGCTTTCCGTCCTCACGACCAAGCAGTCGCTCCGCCAGACGCTCAATCTCTACCTGCAACTCTAACTTCATGCTGGTCATGTCCGGTTGCTCTTTCAGCGGTGATACTCCTCTTCTACGGCGCCCGGCTTTCCCCTTTGCTTGAGAAAGGTCCTGTCCCCTTCCTGCCAGACCCAGAGATGGTGTTCCGGTATTATCCAGCCGGCGATAGACTGCCGGGACGGGTAGACAATGAAGACGGTCTCAGCCACCCGGTTGAGTTCATCCAGTGCCTGCCTGCCTTTACAACCGGTCGGCAGGTGTTCCAGCAGGTGGCTGGCAAATGCAGCGCCAAAGGTATTATCTGAGAACGGGATATGGGTAACGCTGGCAACGACGGCACACGGGTGGCCGTCTATCGCCCGGCGGTCAATATCAAGGCAGACATCCCCTTCACCGTGCGCCGGCTTGTTAAACCAGTGACGCGCCTGTTTGCCACCCCACGGTCCACCGGCTACCAGGAGCGGTCTGGTTCTCTCCCGGGCCAGGCTGGTAGCTGTCCGGTATTTCCGGTTCTTGTCCTGTATCTCAAGCATCCAGACTACAAGCTGCCAGATACCCACGACAACCAGAAACCCCAATACCACGTAAAGGACAGTCAACGCCATATGTATAACCCCTCTGTCCTATACTCCCAGCCAGGAGAATAGAGACTTCAGTCCGTAGTAGCCGCAGAAGGCGATTATCAGACTCTTCAGACCGGTACCCAGAAAGGAGAAGAAGAAGAACTTGTGGGGGGGATATCGTAGTGCGGCTATGGCAATCGTCATCGGCAGGTGGAGTGGATTGACCAGTAATGACATGAGAAATACCGCCAGTGAACCATGCCGCTCAGCCCATGCTATCGCCCTGTCATAAAAGCTGCTGCTGAATTTGCTGGTGATTTTCTCGGAAATACCTCTACCTCCGTAACCGATAAGGAAAGTAATCAACTGTCCCAGGCTGGCTCCTAATCCGGATAGCAATCCGACCCACACCGGCGCTAAAATCCCATACTCGCTGGCTAATGTGCCCGGGAGAGTGAATACTACGAGCCAGTAGGGGACCGGGATAGCCGTTACACTAAAAGTACTACCGGCAATAAAAGCGACAATCAATGCACCCAGCAAGCCAAACCTGGCAACATAGGTGTTACCCATTAAATCATCTTTATAGCAAATAGCGGCAGCACAAAGGGCAATCGTGACAACGATGGCCAAACCACCGACCCACAGTTCCTTTTTCGACCACTTTCGCTTAGCCTGCTGCTCCATAATCGTGGTATTACTACGCTGTAGTAAGGCTCCTTCCAGTATTCATCCAATTATAGCAAGACTATCTCCGCTGGCACAAGACAAACGTGAGCAGAAGCATCACAACAGCCCCGGTACCGCTAAAGAGCGGCCTTTCTTATGAATGGGAAGGCATGCATCACGACGTAAACTGAAGAGCCCACGGCCTTTCAGGAGCAACCATCTAAGGGCATTCCTCACCGATATCGGCCAGGATGCCGAGAAACTGTCTCAGTATTCGGGCAGTGGCACCCCATATCACCTTGCCCTGGTAATGGTAGAAAAAGGTGGGTACCACCTCACCTTCGAGGATATCCGTATCCTCCCGGACATTGTCCTTGTCCAGGAGAGCTGCCAGGGGGACTTCGATTACCTCTTCGGTCTCCCACTGGTCCACCTTGATGTCATAGGGCCAGGGAATGATTCCCACAAAGGGAGAGATAACATAGCCGGAGCCGATTGTGCGGATGTCGTCCAGTTCCCCCAGCACCTCGACGTCGCTCTCGGCCACGCCGACCTCTTCCTCTGTCTCACGCAGGGCTGTCTTGCGAAATGCAATGTCCTCTTCCTCGTAAGCGCCGCCGGGAAAAGATATCTGGCCCTTGTGGTCCCGTACCCTCGTAGTCCTCTGGATGAACAGGAGATGGTACTCTCCATCCTTGAGATAGAGCGGCAGTAGTACCGCCGATGACACGCGCCGGGTATCGGTGATGTGGAGCTTCTTTCTCCGGGAAAGGGTCTGCTTCAGTCTCTCCTTCATGGTTCCTATGGTAGCACTGTCCCACAGCGGAAACAAACCCCCGCCGACACAGAGTGTCGCCGACACAGCGAAGCTTGACAAAAGGCGCTCCACCTACCTAAAGTGTTCAGTAACAAGATGGCTTGCGCATAGCTCAGCCAATAAGGAGCACAACCATGCAAGGCAGAAGGACAGAGGAGCTTCTCAGGTGGGACCGGGAGCACATCGTGCACGGCCGGTGGCCCATCGGTGGCAACATTGGCATAGTGACCGAAAAGAGCCACGGCATATTTTTCCAGGACACGGAAGGGAAGGAGTATATCGACGGGGCATCTCAGTTGCTCTGTGTCAATCTGGGCTACGGACAGCAAGAGATTATCGACGCCATCAGCGAGGAGCTGGCCAGGACGCAGTATGCTATGCTGTTCCACGGGTTCTCCAACGTGGCTATCGTCGAGTGTGGCCAGAAGCTGGGTGAGTTGGTGCCACCGGGACTGGACCATTTCAGCTTTACCACCGGCGGTTCCGAGAGTATCGATTCTGCAATAAGGCTGGCCCGCTTCTACTGGCACGCCAGAGGGAGCGACAAGCACAAGGTCATCAGCCTCTACGATTCGTATCATGGCATCACCAGCGCTGCATTGACCGCCACCGGCTCCGGCAAGGGTTCCTATGAGAGGGGTCTGGGTTCGTTGCCCGGCTTTATTCGCATACCCTCACACTACTGTTATCGCTGCACATTCAACCAGGAATACCCCCGCTGTGGTATCCAGTGCGCCCGGTTCCTGGCCGAAGTCATTGAGAAAGAAGGCCCTGACAATATAGCTGCTTTCATGGCCGAACCCGTCCTCGGTGTCGGCGGGATGCTTGCTCCTCCTCCCGAGTACTGGCCAATGGTAAGGGAGATTTGCACGAAGTACGATGTCCTCCTGATTGCCGATGAAGTCATGACCGGTTTCGGCAGGACTGGAAAGATGTTCGCCATGGAACACTGGGGCATCAGGCCGGACATAATCACCATGGCCAAGGGTATTACAAGTGCCTACCTGCCCTTTGGTGCCGTGGCCTTCAGCAATGACATCTGGGAGGCAGTAAAGGGCCGCAACTTCGTTGCCTACACCTATTCCGGGCACCCTGTGTGTGCTGTCGCAGCGACCAAAGCGATGGAGATATACGTACGGGACAGGATAGCTGAGAATGCTGCCAGCATGGGCAAGTATGCCCTGGAACGCCTGATTCGGGACTTCGGACCGCTGCCCTGCGTGGGAGGCGCCAACGGGCTGGGCCTGATGCTGGGCATCGAAATAGTGGCCGACAAGGCTACAAAGAGACCATTCGACCCGGGGCTGAACGTAATGCAGAAGATTCAGGACCGGGCACTGGAGCAGGGGCTTTTCGTCCGCGTGTCTGGAATCGGCGGTACCCCCAGCGACAGGGTCGTCTTCGCTCCACCCCTGACGGTTACGTCCCGGGAAGTGGACCGGGCATTGGATATCCTTCATCCGATTATTGACGGCCTTACGCCGGGCTAGACACTCCGGCAACAATAGAGTAACGGAGGCAACCCTTGACATACGAGACACTACTTCTTGAGAAGCAGAACGGCGTCGGCATAATCACGCTGAACCGTCCGGAACGGCTCAACGCCCTGAGCTTTACCCTCTTCGCCGAATTCGACCGGGCACTCACCCAGTTTGAAGAAGACGAGGAGGTGAAGGTAGTCGTTATAACCGGTACCGGGGAAAAGGCCTTCTCCGCCGGAGCGGACATCCACGAGATGGCAGAGATGCCTGCGGAACGGCTCCAGGAACGTGATGTACGCCGCACCGATTGGACATGGCACCTGGCGGCATACAAGAAGCCCACCATTGGGGCCATCAACGGGCTTGCCTACGGGGGCGGTGCCCTGATGTCCTCCATCTTCGATATCCGCATCGGTTGTGAACGCACCAGATTTCGCTTCCTGGCAGTCACGTACAGTCGGGTTAACTCCACCTGGAGCCTGCCGTTGATGATCGGCTGGCCGATGGCCAAGGAACTCCTCTTCACCGGCCGCGTGGTCGAGGCCGAAGAGGCTTACCGCATCGGGCTGCTCAACAGGCTGGTGCCCTCAGCAGAGCTGATGAAGACCGCCATCGAGATGGGCCAGCTCATCGCCGGTAATGATACCGCAGCCGTGCAGGCGATCAGGGAAATAATGGTGAAGGATATCGGTCTAAGCTGGCGCGAGATGCAGCGCAATGAGGCTGAAATAGTGGCCCGCTCCGTGGATTCACCCCCGGCCAGAGAGAGCTTCAGCAGCTTCCTTAAACGCACGTCTAAGTAGCTACAATGGGAACGGAGGACAGGGAAATAGCAGCTCCCAGGACGGCACTGGAAGGTATCCGCGTACTCGACCTCGGCCGCTACCAGGCGGGACCGAGGGCCGGACTCGTGCTTGCCCGTCTGGGCGCCGAGGTCATCAAGGTAGAAGCCCTGGACGGGGAAGAAAGCCGGGGTCTGCGCAGTACGGGCTCAGTTCGTGGACAGAACCCGTACTGGGTGCAGTATAACAGCGGCAAGAAGAGCCTGGCAATGGACCTGCGGAATGAGAAAGCAAAAGCCGTCCTGCGGGAACTGATAAAGATATCTGACGTTCTCATCCAGAACTTCCGCCCCGGTACAATCAAGAAGATGGGATTCTCCTACGAAACACTCTGTTCCCTTAACCCGGGGATAGTCATGTTGAACGTCTCCGCCTACGGGCAGTACGGTCCTTTCCGGGACCGCATTGGATTCGACCCCATCGGCCAGGCAATCAGTGGTCTAATGCAGCTTACGGGTTACCCGGAAACCCCACCAACTATTACCACCATGCCTATTATTGACCGTATCACGGCGTTGCATGGCACTATTGGCGTGCTTGCGGCACTTCGCGAGCGGGAACTCTCCGGAAAGGGGCAGGAGATAGACGTCTGCCTGGCTGATACCGGCTTCAGCCTTACCGAGATACCGATAGCCACCTACCTGGGGAATGGCAGCGTTCCTGAGCGCCAGGGGAGCCGAAATGCCGGTGCCCTGTGTAATGTCTACCGGACCACTGACGGCTGGGCACTCCTGGTGGCCCCCAACCAGAATATCTGGCCCAGGCTCTGTGAGATTCTGGATAAGCCGGAGTGGGTGGACGACCCCCGTTTCGCCAGCCGCGCGGAACGGGCAAAGAACGCCGTCGTGGTGGAGGATGAACTGGCCCGGTGGTTCGCCACCTTGACTACAACGGAAGCGGTAGACACCATGTCTGAGGCCAGTATCCCCTGTGCCCCGGTGAACGATATACCGCAGGCGGCAGAGAGTGCCCAACTCTGGGAGCGGGAGTTGCTCGTGGAGGTCCCCGATGCAGTCGCCGGTACGGCACATGCCAGCGGGAAGCTCATCAAGCTCAGCCGCAGCGAGACAATAGTGGGCACGACACCCACCGTGGGGCAGCACACCGAAGAAATCCTGCGTGACCTGCTCAACTACACGCCGCAGCAGATACAGCAGTTACGTGATGAGCAGGTGGTAAGATGACGGCTCAGATACAAAAACTTGACATTTTCACGTTTACCCTTTTATAATCAGATATTACTTGGTTCCTGTTTCTCTATTCCCACGAACTCACCATACACACGGTCACTCCATAACCTGATAGTTTGATTCCCCTTATGTCGAAGTACATCTTTGTAACCGGTGGCGTAGTTAGTTCCGTTGGCAAGGGAATAACTGTCGCTTCGATTGGTACACTCCTGAAGAGCCGTCAGATTACCGTGTCTATCCAGAAGCTGGACCCGTATCTCAATGTTGACCCGGGAACGATGTCACCCTATCAGCATGGTGAGGTCTTCGTTACCCAGGATGGCGCCGAGACCGACCTTGACCTCGGTAACTACGAACGTTTCGTTGACACTAACCTTACCGCGGACTCTAACGTCACCTCGGGCCAGATTTACAGTGAAGTAATCGCCAAGGAGAGGCGTGGTGACTTCCTTGGGGGCACAATACAGGTGATACCTCACGTTACCGGCGCTATCAAGGACCAGTTCCGGCGACTGGCGGAGCAGTCCCGGGCTGACGTAGTCATCATTGAAGTAGGCGGTACTGTAGGTGATATTGAGGGGCAGCCCTTCCTGGAGGCCTTGCGGCAGATGAGAAACGATGTCGGGCGTGACAATGTACTCTATGTCCACGTTACCCTGTTGCCATACCTGAAATCTACCCAGGAACTGAAGACGAAGCCTACCCAGCACAGCGTCAATGAACTGCGCCGCATCGGTATCCAGCCGGACATCATAGTATGCCGCAGTGACCTTCCCATATCCGAGGGAATCAGGGACAAGATATCACTGTTCTGTGACGTCGAGAGGGAAGCGGTAATACCCCTGCCAACCGTCCCTACTATCTACGAGGTACCGCTGCTCCTCGAGGAGGAAGGTCTGGGCCAACTGGTTATTAGCAAGCTCGGGCTTGACGCCAGGAAAGCCGAACTGAGCGAGTGGGAGGAGATGGTCAAGCGCCTCAAGGAACCGCATGAACCGGTCAACATAGTCTTGGTAGGGAAATATGTGGAGTTGAAGGACGCCTACTTCTCGGTGCGTGAGGCACTACATCATGCCGCCCTTTACCACGATAGAGACCTTAATCTCTCCTGGGTACAGTCGGAAAACCTGGAAGAAGGTGATGTCCAGGCGGCACTACGCTCGGCTCAGGGAATTATCGTCCCCGGTGGTTTTGGTATCAGAGGGATAGAAGGCATGGTCAAGGCGGCCGGCTATGCACGGACGAATAACATCCCGTACCTCGGGCTGTGCCTCGGTCTACACGTGATGGTCATTGAGTTCGCCCGCTATGCCCTGGAGTCGGACAGACCGAACTCAAGTGAGTTTGATGAAACTACGCCGTATCCGGTCATTGACCTGATGCCGGAACAACAGGATATGCAGGACAAGGGCGGTACCATGCGCCTGGGCAACTACCCGTGCCGCTTGCTTGACCACAGTCGCGCTGCCGCCGCTTACGACGAGAGCCTGATTCAGGAACGCCACCGGCATCGCTACGAGTTCAATAATGATTTCCGCACCCAACTGGAAGAGAAAGGTATGATTCTGAGCGGGCTATCGCCCGATAACAAACTTGTGGAGATATGCGAACTGGCTGACCACCCGTGGATGCTTGGCTGCCAGTTCCACCCGGAGTTCGGCTCTCGTCCGAACCGTCCTCACCCACTGTTCCGTGATTTCATCGGTGCTGCTAAAGGCGTACTCCGGGAAGGGGACCAGCCATTGCTGCCTCTTTCCTAGTTACCTACAAGAAAATATTCCCGGTAAGCCTTCGAGCCTTCGCTTCGCCCGACCAGAAGTTGCCTGAAGAAGCACGTATCGTTGCCGGGACTGACAGAAACAGACATTATAATCGCTGAGGTGGAAACTTAGATGCTTATCTTCCTGGACACAGCCAATATCGATGAAATAAGGGAAGCAGCCAGTCTGGGCGTAATCAGTGGTGTGACCACTAATCCCAGCCTGGTATCGAAGGAAGCCACCGCGGACTATGAAACGGTGGTGAAGACCATCTGCTCCATCGTCAGCGGGTCAGTTTCCGCCGAAGTGCTTGTCGAAGATGCGGAATCCATGGTCGAAGAGGCCCGGGTCAAAGCCTCCTGGGCACCAAACGTGACCGTCAAGATTCCCATCACTGCCGACGGGCTGAAGGCAACGTCCACGCTTAGCAAGGAGAACATCAAGATAAACATGACCCTGTGCTTCTCGGTGAACCAGGCACTGCTCGCAGCCCGTGCCGGGGCTGCTTATGTCAGCCCGTTCGTCGGTCGACTTGATGACATCGGGCACGACGGTATGGAGCTGGTAGCCGATATTGTTGAGATGTACGGGTACTACGAATTGCCCACCAAGGTTATTGCCGCCAGTATTCGTCACCCGCTGCACTGCGTGACGGCGGCCAGGGCAGGGGCAGACATCGCCACGGTGCCCTACAAGGTGCTGATGCAGATGATAAAGCACCCGCTTACCGATACAGGAATCGCCCGTTTCCTCGAAGACTGGCGACGCGTTTCACAGCAATGATACGGAATCGGCGGTCCGGTTTCAAAAACCCGGCCAGAAAGGCCGGACCAGACGGAACCACTTCCCCCAGGCAGGAGGATAGTAGCCGCTACAAACACAAGGGAGTCAACTAACATGGATATCAGTCAACTGGAAAACAAGAGCAAAGATGAACTAATGGAGATGGCCAAGGAACTGGAAGTCCCTAACCTCTCCAAACTCAGCAAGCAAGACCTCACCATGCGCTTGCTCCAGGCGGATGCCGCACAGCAGGGCAACGTCTTCTGCAGCGGTATACTGGAAATCATGAGTGAGGGCTACGGTTTCCTGCGGCAAGCCTCTCTCCTGCCCAGCTCCTCCGATATCTACGTGTCCCAGTCACAAATCCGCAGATTCGGACTGCGTATCGGAGACATGGTTGCCGGGCAGGGCAGACCGGCCCGGGCTGGCGAGAAATACTTCAGCCTGCTCCGAATCGAGGCGGTCAATGATATTAACCCGGAACTTGCCAAGAACCGGCCGCATTTCGGATCGCTGACACCCACGTTTCCTGACAGGCTGGTCGATCTCGAATTGCCGAACGACAGCCTGTCAACCCGATTACTCAACCTGATAGCCCCCATCGGTCGGGGCCAACGTGGCCTGATAGTGTCACCGCCCAAGGCTGGTAAAACGCTGCTGCTCAAAGCGATAGCCACCGCTGTCACGACAAACTACAAGGACATTCACCTGATGGTGTGCCTCATCGGCGAGCGTCCGGAGGAAGTGACCGATATGAGGCGTTCCGTCAGGGGGGAGGTAATCGCCGCCACGTTCGATGAGCAGGTGGAGAACCACACCCGTGTCGCCGAGTTGGCCCAGGAGAGAGCCAAGCGGCTCGTGGAGAGCGGTCGTGACGTTATGATACTCCTTGATGGTATCACCCGCCTTACCCGGTCCTACAACCTGGCAATGCCCTCCAGCGGCCGGACCCTTTCCGGTGGAATCGACCCCGGGGCCCTGTATCCGGGCAAGCACTTCTTTGGCGCGGCGCGTAACACTGAGGAGGGTGGCAGCCTGACAATTATAGCTACCTGCCTGGTGGATACCGGCAGCCGCATGGATGACCTCATCTACGAAGAGTTCAAGGGTACGGGTAACATGGAAGTCCACCTCGACCGTCGCCTGGCCCAGCGCAGGATATACCCGTCAATTGATATCGAGCTTAGCGGTACCCGTCGCGAGGAACTACTTCTTGACGAAGACACCCTGAAACAGGTCTGGCTGCTCCGACGTATGGTGGGCCTGATTTCTTCTGACTCTACCCACTTCGTAGACGCCACCGAGCGTGTCCTCGAACGCCTGCGCAAGACCAAGACCAACGCCGAGTTCCTGGCCGGTCTGAGCAGGGACGCCGGGTAGCCGTCGCTCAAGAACGCGACGGCCGCCGTGACCGGTCTACCGGTGATTCCCGTTCCCCGGAATACGAGCCTGGTCGGTAGGAAGGTGAGCATGGCTGGCCAGCAGACCCCGGGTGAGAAGACCTTGACCAGCAACCTTATAGGCGAGCAACTGAAGCAGCTACCGGCCAGCCCCGGCGTGTATCTGCTGAGGAACGCCGCAGGCGACATTCTCTACGTTGGCAAAGCGGCTGACCTCAACCAGCGTGTCAAGTCCTACTTCAGCCCGGTACAGAAGCTGCCACCCAAGCTCCAGCGCCTGGTTGAGCAGGTGCATGACATTGATTTCTACGTGACCAACTTGGAGCAGGAAGCCCTCATCCTGGAGTGCAACCTCATCAAGCGATACCGCCCGCACTACAATGTCCGCCTCAAGGATGACAAGACCTTTCCTTATATCAAGATAGACCGCCGCGAAGAGTGGCCCAGGGTGCGCTTCACCCGCCTCCTCGAAGAGGACGGCGCTCACTACTTCGGGCCATTCGCCAGCGCCAGGTCGGTACGACAGACCCTGAAGGTCATCCGGGCCATCTTCCCGTTTCGGTCCTGCACCAAGACAATCACCGGCACGGACCCGCGTCCCTGCCTCCAGTACCACATCCGCCGCTGCCTCGGACCCTGTATCGGTGCGGTTTCCAGGGAAGATTACGATGAGATGATAAAGCAGGTACTCCTTTTCCTGGAAGGCAAACAGGACCGCGTGGCCGGGGAGCTAAACAGGAAGATGAAAGGGGCAGCCGATGCCCTGGAATTTGAGAAGGCTGCCATGTTCCGCGACCAGATACAGGCTATCGACAGGGTTATCGAGGGACAGAGAATCGCCGCAACAACCAGCGGTGAGCAGGATGTCATTGCCTTCGCCAACGACCGGGACCAGGCGTATGTACAGGTCTTCTTCGTCCGCAGTAACAAGCTGGTCGGCCGGGATAGCTTCATCCTGGAAGGTACCAGTTCTGAAGAACCGGAGCAGATAATGGCCAGCTTCATCAAGCAGTTCTACGGCCCGGCACCCTACATTCCGCCCCTGCTGCTTCTCCAGTACCCGGTGGAGGACATGGCGGCAATTCAGGAATGGCTCCACAGTAAGCGGGGTAGTCGCGTCCGAATCAAGGTACCGACCCGTGGTAACGGGAGACACCTGGTCAATATAGTCGCCGAAAACGCTGAGCAGGGTTTGCAGCAGCTTAAAATCAAGCACCTGGCCGCTCCGGCAACACTCACAGCCGCCCTGGAGGAAATAGAGAGAGAACTCCACCTGTCGCATACGCCATCACGCCTTGAGGGTTATGATATCTCCAACATCCAGGGGACAGGGGCTGTGGGCAGCATGGTAGTCTTTGAGGATGGCAGGCCAAAGCCGTCTCTATACCGTCGCTTCAGGATAAAGACTGTCAGCGGGGCCAACGACTACGCCATGCTTCAGGAGGTCCTCCGACGCAGGTTCAAACGGATTACGGTAGAAGAGGACGATGCTGCCACACCCAATGCCTGGTCGGTCCTGCCCGACCTCGTTCTTATTGATGGTGGTAAGGGGCAGCTCAACGCCGCGCTCTCCGTGATGAAGGAAACAGGTGCCCGGTCTGCACCGGTTGCCAGTCTGGCCAAGGAAAACGAGGAGGTCTTCATTCCGGGCCGGAAAGACGCCATCGTTCTTCCCGGCAGCTCACCGGGACTGCAACTATTGCAGCGCTTGCGTGACGAAGCCCACCGCTTTGCCCTTGGCTACCACTTGAAGGTGCGCCGTAAGCAAACACTCGGCTCCTCACTCGATGCCGTCCCCGGTATCGGCCCCGGTCGCAGGCGCGCCCTGCTCAAGCAGTTTGGCTCGGTGCGGGCCATCCGTGAGGCTACGGTTGAGGAACTGGCCACCGCCAAAGGCGTGTCTCCGGCACTGGCGAAAAAGGTAAAGGAGCTTCTATAATAAGCGATGCCCGCTAATCTAAACCCGATGTACTTCGAGGCCGAGAAAAGGTTCCGTGCGGCCAAGAGCGCCCATGAGAAGATTGCCGCCCTTGAGGAAATGCTGGCGGTCATGCCCAAGCACAAGGGCACCGACCACCTCAAGGGGGAGCTAAGGCGACGGATAGCCAAGCTGACCCAGAGCATGGATAAGAAGTCCGTCACCCAGCGGGCATCCATGGTACTGGAAAAGCAGGGCGCGGCCCAGGTGATGGTCATCGGTCTGCCCAATGCCGGAAAGTCGCAGCTCGTGTCCGTCGTGACCAACGCTTCCCCGAACGTGGCCGAATACGCGTTCACAACGCAGACCGTCACCCCGGGCATTATGGAGTTTGAGAACATCCAGATACAGCTTGTCGATACCCCGCCCCTGGTGTCCGGCTCGGTTCCCTTCTGGCTGCCGCAAATGCTAAGGGGGGCGGATGCCCTGCTCATCCTGGTGGACTTGGGTGACAACCCCCTGGACCAGATGGTGGAGGTTGTCCTGCAACTTGAGAACATGAGAATAAGCATTATCCCGGGAAAGGAAGAGGCCGAAGAAGACACGCGCTGGAGCCAGCAAAAAACCTTTATCGTTGCCAACAAGGCGGACCTGGTTGGGAAAGCAGAACAGCAGACTGCTGAAGAAGCATTACGCGACGAATACGGCGGGCAGGTGCCCGTAATCAGCACCTCGGCGACAAAGGGTACCGGCCTGGAAGAAATGAGGTTGAAGGTCTACCAGGTGCTGGACGTTATCCGGGTCTACACCAAGACGCCGAGGGAGAAGCCGGACTTCAACGACCCGATAGTCCTGGCGCGGGGGAGCACGCTGGAAGATGCTGCGGAGGATGTTCACAAGGACTTCCGCGCCAGAATGAAATACGCTCGTATCTGGGGTTCGGGAAAGCATGACGGTGTCATGGCAAAGAGAGGGCACGTTCTCCAGGACGGGGACGTTATCGAGCTGCACATGTAAGGGCCGACGGTTTGACACCCGACTGGCCGTAGGTTAGCATGACCACAGTTGAAGGAGGATATATTGGACATTATTGAAGCTATTAAGAGCAGGAAGAGCATCCGGGGCTACAAGCCGGACCCGGTACCGAGGAACATCATCGAAGAAATCCTGGAGATTGCCAGCCGTGCGCCTTCGAGCATGAATGTCCAGCCGTGGGAGTTCGCGGTAATTGCCGGAGACGCGCTAGAAAAACTCTGCAAGACCCATATGGAAAAGTTGAATGCCGGCGAAACACCCGGTATGGAGTCCAACTGGGGTGGTTATCAGGGTGTATACCGGGAACGCCAGGTGGCCCTGGGGATACGGCTATTCCAGCTTATGGGCATTGCACGGGAGGACCGTGAGAAACGGCAGCAGTGGATGCTGAAGGGCTTTCGCTGCTTTGACGCACCTGCGGCTATCATTATTTCTTTCGACAAGTCCCTGGGTGAAATTGCCCAGTTTGATATTGGGACTATATCCCAGACGATTGCCCTGGTGGCGCTGAATTACGGACTTGGCACCTGCATTATGACACAGGGTATCATGTTCCCGAAGGTGGTCAGGGAAATCGCGGGCATACCCGAGTCTAAGACGATGAGCATCTGTATTACTATCGGCTATCCGGATGATGACTTCCCGGCTAACAAATTATATAGCGAGCGCGAGTCCCTGGAGAACAACACCACCTGGTGCGGCCTCTAGCAGGGCACTTATTTAGAAAGGGTACGATAGATGAATATCCTGGTCACCAACGATGACGGCATAGACTCCCGCGGCCTCTGGCCACTGGTCGAGGCAATGAGTCGGGTGGGCGAGGTGCTGGTGGTCGCTCCCAGCTCACAGCAGAGCGGGACCGGTTCCAGCTTATCACTGCATAGCGATACCAGCATTAAGGAAGTACCCTCGTCTATTCGCGGCGTGCAGGCCTATTCCATCGGGGGGACGCCGAGTGACTGCGTCATACTGGGGATAGGCCGCCTTTCCGGTGAGAGGCGCATCGGGCTACTTGTCTCCGGCATCAACCACGGGGCGAATATGGGCCGTGATATCCTGTATTCAGGCACGGTCATGGCCACCCTGCAGGGCTACTTCCGCAAAATACCTTCGATTGCCATGTCGCTGGCGATAGTGAACAGGGATAGGGAGCCGGACTTTGGTTTTGCGGCCACGGTTGCCGAGCACCTGGCGCGACGGATTCAGGATGGCACATTGCCCACCGACGCCATCCTGAACACGAACGTACCGAACATCCCCCGGGAGCGGATTAAGGGCATCGTCACCACGCGGACGGCGCCCGGGGCATGGGTGCGCCTTGCTCCCGTGGCCACGGAAGACGGCGTTCGATACGTCTCCGGTGCCCGCGCCGAGGTGGAATACCCCGAGGGCACCGATATCCGGGCAATCACATCCGACATGATATCAATCACGCCGCTCCGCATGGAAGTCACCCACCACGACGGGATACCGGCGCTGGCCGAGCACGTGCTCTC
>DATKWT010000140.1 GCA_035529395.1 Dehalococcoidales bacterium
CAATGGTTGTGGTATCTGTGCCCAGCGATGCCAGTGGGGAGCCCTGAAATTCGAGGTTACTTCTGAGAAAGCTAACATTGACCAATTCAAATGCTACGGCTGCGGTCTTTGCCAGACCGGTTGCCCCCGGGGGGCAATTAGTCTGGTGCCACGTGTGGATTTACCGGCAGTTGCGGAGGTTTGGACATAACTTAATGCATAAGTTTTAAGGTGTGATAAAGCGCCATGATACTCATGGCGCTTTGAAATGTGAAATGCCGAATGGGAAAGAAGGTATGATAGATGGCAAAGACCGAGGGGGAAAAATCCCCGGTATCCGCAAGGCTCGTACATCACCCTCAGGTCTGCACCGGCTGTGGGCTGTGCGACCTGATGTGTTCCCTTTATCACGAAGGTGAACAGGGGCAGGCACTCTCCAGGGGAAAACTAACGGGAGACCGCCTGACCGCCGAGTTCACGTTTAATGTATGCCGACAGTGTCCTTCTCCAGAGTGCTACGATGCCTGCCCGCTCAAAGACAAAGCCCTTTGTATCGATGAGGTGACCGGGGTCAAATACATCAACGCAGAAGAATGCGACGGTTGTGAGGGATGCATTGAAGCCTGTCCCTTTGACCCTCCGGGAATCAAGCTGCACCCGAAAAAGCATATTGCTTTCATGTGCGACCTGTGCCGGGGCAGAGCAGAGGGGCCGGCATGTGTCGAATACTGTAACTTTGAGGCGCTGACATATGTGATGAAGGAGGTGAGGTAGAGAAGATGTCAGAATACTATGGTTGGGCCGGAAAGGTCCTGTGGGTTGACCTTACCAACGGAAAAATAACCAGTGTACCCACCTCAGACTTCGAACCAGAGAAATTCATCGGCGGTGTGGGCCTGAACAGCAAAATCTTCTGGGAACTGGGATGCCCGAAGGTAGACGCCTTTCACCCCGATAGTCCGCTGATACTCTCAACGGGTCCACTCACCGGTGCCAGCGGCCCGTTCACCCGGGCAACCATCTGTGCCATCGCACCCCAGTGTTATCCCGAGGAGCTTTTCACCTACTCAGGGTTCGGGGGAAAATTCCCTTCGGAAATAAAGTATGCCGGCTATGATGGCATCGTCATTGTCGGGAAGGCGCCTAAACCGGTCTACCTGTCGATACACGATGAAGATGTGGAGATTAAGGATGCCCGTGATCTGTGGGGTCTGGATACCTTTGAGACCCAGCAGGCACTGACAGACAGTCACCCCGGAGCTTCAGTACTCACCATAGGCCCGGCTGGGGAGAATCTCAGCCGGATAGCCATAATTATTAACGAGACCTCCGGTGCTGCCGGCCAGGGCGGCTATGGAGCCGTCATGGGTTCGAAGAACCTGAAGGCCATTGTCACCAGGGGGACCGGCACCTTCAAGATTGCCAGACCCGATGATTTCATGGAGCTGATTCGCCAGAGGAAAGCCGCCGGAGACTGGGTGGCGGGGCGGAATATAGCGTGGGGAAGGTATCCCAACTGTGGTGACCCTCTCACAAGCGATATGAAGGATAATTATCTGAAGAAGTTCACGGGATGCTACGCGTGCCCCTATCAATGCCATGGTGTCTACGAGATTCCCGGGATAGGCAAGGGTACGCAGATGTGTGCCGACATCTGGTACGGATACTACAACCGTCATAGCACCAAGGCTACCTGGAAAGGCAACCTGCTGGCCCAGAAGCTGGGTATCAATAACTTCGAGATGTCCGGACTAATGGCGTTCCTCAGGCACGCCATTCCGCTGGACCTGGTGAAGAAGGAGGACCTGGGTCTGTCCTCTTTTCCGACGCTAGACCTACCTTCGGGACAGGGGTATGGCGATGAAAAAGAGCATCACGAATTCCTCGAAGAACTGCTGGCCGGAATTGCAGACGGGACCAGCCCCGTTGCCCAGGGATTGGCAAGGGCTCTTGAGCAGTTTGGGCAGGACGCAAAGGACCTGTATGGCGCAATCTTCCCCGCCTGGGGCAATCAGAGACACCATATAAGAGGTGTCGGAGAGGCGTTGCACTGGGCTACCGACACCAGAGACCCGTTTAATTCGTGCCAGGACTACGTACGTTATCCCAGTCATGGCTTCGGCAACAACAAAGAAATTGCCGACTGGTTCGGCGTACCCGGTGGCTATCTGGAAGGAGAGAGCGAAGGGAAGCACCAGAACATATACCTGGGGACGGAGCGCCTTGTCGTGTGGGTCCAGAACCACCAGAGCTTGAAGAACTCCTTACTGATATGCGAGCTTGCCAGTCCTCCAGGGCAGTTCTTCCACCCACCCGAAATGGACATCAGGATATTCGAAAGCCGTATCTTATCGGCAGTTACAGGGATTGACTATGATGTGGACAGGCTCTGGCAGGCGGGTGAAAGAATCTGGAACATCCGTAGGGCCGTAATGGTACTGAGGGAAAACCGCCACAGAGATGATGACACGATTAGCCACACCTGGTTTGGGGAAACAAGCGAAATCGACATCACAACGCTGGGAGCGCTCAGGGGCCAGACCCTATCCGAGCCATTGGATAAAGAGCGATGGGAAGCCCTCAAGGACAGGCTCTACGAGTTAAGCGGTTGGGACGTTAAAACTGGTGTACCTTCCAGAGCCAAACTGGAAGAGCTTGGCATGAAGGGTGTTGCCGACAAACTGCAAAGTGCCGGTAAAACAGGCTAGCGTGGACGGTAATAGCCGACGTGGTCAGAATCCAACGGGACCAGGTCACCGAGGGCAGGGATGCCTCATGGCGAGTTGAAAATCGAACGAGCCCGCATACGCGGGCTCGCCTTTTCTGTCCCGAGATTTGCCCTGGGAACATACCCCGGACTCAGCCGCCATGTGGTCCAGACCGGTAAACAGTATGCTATAATTACACATCGGGGACACTCCGCATAATCGGGCCTCCAATGCAGGATTTACCTCCCCACCCTCCCGATGGTCTAAGGAAAGGACAGGACAGGGGTCAGGAAAATAGCACGTATACTTTCCGGTAAGCCCAGCGCGGAAGACAAGCCGATTGACACCAGTCTACGGCCCAGGTCTCTTGGCGACTTCATCGGGCAGAATACCGTTAAGGACAACCTGAACATTGCCATTGCCGCCGCCAAGGGAAGGGGTGAAGCCCTGGACCACGTCCTGCTCTACGGCCCGCCCGGCCTGGGCAAGACCACACTGGCCCACATCATCGCTACCGAGATGGGCAGCAGCATCAGGATAACATCCGGTCCCGCCGTAGAACGTACCGGAGACCTGGCCGCCATCCTGACCAACCTTCACAAGCAGGACATACTGTTTATCGACGAAATTCACCGCCTCCATCGTGCCGTGGAGGAAGTGCTCTACCCGGCGATGGAAGACTCAGCCCTGGACATAGTTATCGGCAAGGGTCCGGGAGCGAAGAGCCTGCGGTTGAACCTGCCCACCTTCACTCTCATCGGAGCGACTACCCGTTTCGCCCTGCTCAGCCCACCCCTTCGTGACCGGTTCGGCGCGGTCTACCATCTTGATTTCTACGACGAGGCTTCGATAGAGACCATCCTGAAGCGCTCCGCCCATATCCTCCAGGTGGAGGCGGAGGCGGAGGGTCTGGCGGAAGTAGCCCGCCGCGCCCGGGGTACACCGCGTGTCGCTAACCGGCTGCTGAAACGGGTACGGGACTACGCCCAGGTAAAGGCAGATGGTATCGTCACCCACACCGTGGCCGTTGAAGCACTGACTCGACTGGAAGTCGACCCGATGGGTCTGGACGAGCTGGACCGCAAGGTACTCTACTCCATCATCGACAAATTCAACGGCGGGCC
>DATKWT010000141.1 GCA_035529395.1 Dehalococcoidales bacterium
TACCAGAATCCGTGATGGCCGGCTGTGCTTTGTGGTCTATTTTCGTTCCTGGGACCTCTGGGCCGGTTTCCCCTCCAACCTTGCCGCTCTCCAGCTGCTCAAGGAGTACATGGCCAGCGAGATAGGTGTTGCCGACGGTGAGCTGGTTGCCATGAGCAAAGGACTGCACCTTTACGAGTACTGCTGGGAGCTGGCCGGGATTACTGCCAGGATTACTGACTAGTACCTGGTTGCACAAATCCGCGTAACATTCAGATTCTGCTGCTTCCGCCTGCCTGAAACTGTCCCCGGTTATACCGTCGCCAGCATCCGGTTCACAGCCTGTAGTGCCCTGATGCGAACTGGTTCCGGTACGGTCACCCGGGGCGTCATCTCCTTGAGCGACCAGAGCACCTTCTCCAGGGTGATGAGCTTCATGTTGGGGCAGACCGCGCGCTCGGACGCGGGGATGAACTTCGTATCGGGGTTCTCCTGCTGCAGGCGGTGGATTATGCCGACCTCGGTCCCGACAATTAACTCCCGGACATCGGGCCGGGCGGCGTACCGGCAGATTCCACCGGTGCTGAGAACGGCATCCGCCATCTCAATGACCTCGGGCCGGCACTCCGGGTGGACCACGACCTTTGCCTGCGGGTGCTCCTTCTTCTTCTGAATGATGTCCTCGCGGCGTATGCGGATATGAGTCGGGCAGTAGCCGGGCCACAGGTGTATTTTCTTCTCCGTCTGAGTAGAGGCATAGTGACCCAGGTACTGGTCCGGGACAAACAGTATCTCGTTGGAATCCAGGCTTTCAATCACCTTCACGGCGTTGGCCGAGGTGCAACAGATGTCCGATTCCGCCTTGACATCAGCGCCGGAGTTCACGTAGCAGACAACGGTAGCTCCGGGGAACTCTCTTTTCTTTTCCCTGAGCTTTTCCGCCGTAATCATGTCCGCCATCGGGCAACCGGCATGGGCGTCCGGCAGGAGGACCGTTCTATCCGGGCAAAGAATGGCGGCAGTTTCCGCCATGAATTGTACTCCGCAGAAAACGATTACGTCGGCGTCCGTCCCGGCGGCCTTCTGGCTGAGTTCCAGGGAATCACCGACGAAGTCGCCGATATCCTGCACCTCAACCCTCTGGTAGTTGTGGACCAGGATAATGGCGTTTCGCTCTTTCTTGAGGCGGTTAAGTTGCTCGACAAGGTCGGCGTCTCTATTCTGCATCTTTGCCTGGTCTCCACTCATCCGTACAATGTCTCCCGTGGTTTCCGGGAGCTTACTCCTCTTCGACCCGCTTGATATCAGCGCCGGCACGGACGGTGCCGCCGTGGACTACCCGGGCAAAGACGCCTTCCCTGGGCATTATACACTTTCCGGTCTGCCGGAGAATGGCGCATCCGGTGTGGCATTCCTTACCGATTTGGGTCACCTCAAGCGTGACGCCATCACCCACTCCCAGAAAAGTACCTATCGGCAGTGTGAATAGCTCTATCCCTTCGGTGGTAAGGTTTTCAGCGAAATCACCGGGGCCTACATCCAGCCCCATATCACGCATCTTCTCAATACTTTCAGTTGCCAGAAGGCTGACCTGACGGTGCCAGGCACTGTCCGCGTGGGCGTCATTCTCGATGCCGTAGTTATCGTGCAGGATAACCTCGTCGACTACGTCCTTCCTGGTGCCTGTGGTGTCACTCCGGCAGACGGCAATCACTTTGCTCACTCTTCTCTCCCTCGAAGGCCGTGTTTATGGTCTTCTGCTGGCCAACCCTGCCCTTTATCTCATTATACCCTAATCAGTGCCTGCCTGTGGACTTCACACACCGTTACAATGCGGATTCGTGCACTACCCGGACGATTGTCCCGCCGCCAACCACGGTATCGCCATCGTAGAAGACGATTGCCTGGCCTGGCGTTATCGCCATCTGCGGCTCCCGGAATACCACCCGCACTTCATCCTCACCAGAGGGGGTCACAACGGCTTCGGCCTCCTGGTGAAGATAGCGTATCTTCGCACGGACGGTTAGCGGTTTCTCCGGTCTCTTCACGGATACCCAGTTCAATGCCGAAGCGACAAGCCCGGTGGCGTAGACCTCTTCCTTACCGCCGACGGTAACAGTGTTTTTCTCCCTGTCAATGGTAACCACGTAGAGCGGTGCCCGACTTGATATCCCCAGTCCCTTGCGCTGTCCTACGGTATAGGAGGTAATGCCGCGGTGCTCACCGAGGATGTTCCCCTCCCGGTCCAGTACTGGCCCGGGCCCGGCGTCGACACCGGTGTACTCTCTAACGAACCTGGCATAGTCATTATCCGGAATGAAGCAGATATCCTGGCTTTCCGGCCGGGCGGCGACAGATAACTCGAGTCTTTCCGCGATACGACGTACCTCCTGCTTGGTCAGTTCTCCGAGGGGGAACAGGGTGTGGCCAAGCTGTTCCTGGTTCATCATGTAGAGCACGTAGGCCTGGTCCTTGCTGCTGTCAGCGCCCTTCTTGAGAAGGTACCTGCCGCTGCTCCTGTCTATTCTGGCGTAGTGGCCGGTGGCCACCATGTCGGCGCCAAGCTCCTGTGCCCTTCTCCGAAGGGCCTCGAACTTGACGAACCGATTGCACCGGATACACGGGTTCGGGGTCCGGCCGAGGCTGTACTCACGGCAGAAATCGGTAATCACCTCTCGGATAAATATGTCTCTGAAGTCGGCCACGTAGTGGGGAATGCCCAGTCTGTGGGCTACCCGCCGGGCATCGGTCACGGTATCGGCCGCGGCATCAGCCCCGCAACAGCCGCCAGACTTCTCCGTTTCCCCGGTCGGTTCGTTGGCCGGATGGACCTGCATAGTTATCCCGATGACCTCGTGGCCTTCCTCCTGGAGGATGGCCGCTGCCACCGAGGAGTCCACCCCGCCGCTCATGGCAACCACGACTCTCGTCACGTCCGTACCAGCCTTATCTTGCCCCAGAGCGCCATCCTGTCGTTCCTGATGATGGCTACGCCTCTCAGTCCTTCGATCTCTTGTGCGAATGCCAGGCTACGGTCAATATCGGCTTCTTCCCTGACACGGTTACCTATCGCCGTTGCCGCGGCGTCGGCGAGAGCGGTACTGGGAGCCAGCACGATTACCGCATCGGCACTGCCG
The DNA here is from genome assembly GCA_035529395.1 of Dehalococcoidales bacterium. NCBI lineage: Bacteria > Bacillati > Chloroflexota > Dehalococcoidia > Dehalococcoidales > Dehalococcoidales bacterium. Next base: position 3,117 of record DATKWT010000141.1, read on the forward strand.
AGACTGAGGGAATGCCCCACGGTCCCGGAGGAAGTGCAGACGCCCAGCGGGGTCTCGCCCGCCCGTATCTCAAGAGCGACCCGGCCGTCGAAAGGCGGCTTTCCCGTGTGGATGCCCACCCGTCTCTTTTTCAGGTTCTTGAGGAAAATGTCCCCTCCGTTTTCGACAAGTACCTCCGGAGAGAGCTTGAGTAGCTCCCTGCCGACGCGCTCGGCGATGGCTCCGGCTACAGCCGCCATCGGGCCGACACCCACCTTCTCCGCCGCCTCCGCCATTTCCCTGACTATGTCGGGGGCCTCGTTCTCCACGGGGAATGGCTCCATGGCAGTGGCAAATCCGGGATGGTGCCGGATATAGTCCTCGAGGAAGCCTCGCTGCTGAACGACAACCTCGTGTGCCTTCTCTGTCAGGTCACGTTTTGCCCGTATGTACAGGTCGGTCTCCTTCACGACCACATTGAAGGAAACCAGGTCTTTGTCGACCGACCATAGTCGGTAAAACCTTGGCTCATACATAATTATAAGTCCACCAGGGGTCCGGCGGGTGCCGGGGCTGGCGACGCGTGTGAACGAGGCAACGGTGGGACTAGTGAGCCGGGGCGTCCACGAAGCCGCAGCGCTGTCCGCGCAGATAGTCTATCTGCCCCACGTGCAAGGCTATCTCGGTGGCAATCCGGCTCATTACACCGCCGATTGTATCCGGTGGGCGGTCGGGCCGTGCCAGTTCCAGCATCTTCTCGGCAGGGAGTTGTTCGAGGAATTCGAGGGTATTCTTGCGCACGGCACCAGCATAGGCACGGAGTACATCCAGTTCGGGTACCGGCCACGCCCGTAACTGCTCTGCAGTATAACCGTAGCCGGACTCGTCGGCAGGGGTGCCCAGCTTGCCGGCCCAGCCTTCGTCGTAAAGCCTGGGCTTTTGCCGGATGACCCGGTTAACGAAGAAGTCTTCCACCTGGGCGAAGTGCCACAGGATGAAGGCGATCGAGTTGCACTCATCGGTCGGCCGCCAGGCGGCATCCTCCTGAGTCAATCCCTCCAGTGACCGGTCAAGGTAGCCCTGGCTCTGGTTCAGAGAGGCAATGATTATCTCCCTGGCATTCATAAAATCCTCCTATCTCGCGTACTTGTTTTATTACGGTGGTGCGGATGATGCTATTCTACGTTCATGCCCGAGGGCTGTCAACGCTCAGGAGTCCGCTGGCCCGTGTGCTATTCTATGCCGGTCGATTCGTCCTGGTCGGTCTCACGCACGGTTAACCTCAGTCCTTTCTGCCCGATGACGACCACCTTCTTGCCGGGCTTCATCTCACCACTCTCCGCCTCCGCGGTCCAGATTTCACCCCGTATCTTCACCTGTCCGGAAGGATTCAACCGTCCTATCACTTCGCCCTGTAGGCCAATCATATCCGCCAGGCCAGCTACGGGCTTCACACTCAGGGCCTGCCTTGCCTGACGGTAGGTGTACACGTTCCAGATGCCCAGGGCAATCGATGTCGGCACCAGTATCCATACCTCAAGAGCGACATTTATCTGCGGAAGCCCCCAGAGAACAATAGCGACCAGGGCTGCCTCTTCCAACAGGCTGGTGAAAATCCTCCAGATAAGGAGACTTCTTACTGCGCTATCCATTATCCTTCTTCTGCGGGATGACAAGAATGGCCAGTCTCCGGCTATTCTCTTGTCTTCTCCAGACTCCATTATAGCAGGGTGCGGAGTGATATGTCGGAAGTGAGTCTGCATTGAGGGTACCGCCTGCATTGCAGACGCCGCCTGTATTGCAGACGGCAAAATCCCGGTGCTATACTAGACCAGTGCTTGTTGGCCTAGCGTACTTGACCAGCGTTTACAGGTCAAGCGTAATTGTACAGCATAGAGATACGAGGCAGGCAATGAAGCTTTCCCGCGAAGAAGTACTGCATATTGCCAGGTTGGCGCGTCTGGGACTGAGCGACGAAGATGTTGAGACGGCCAGGGAGCAACTCTCCAACATATTGGAGAACTTCGAGGTACTGCAGACGGTAGAAACGAACGATGTTCCACCGACGGCACAGTCCATCAACCTGAGCAACGTGCTCAGGAAGGACGAGGAATGTGCCTCCTTCACGCAGGAGGAGATATTGGCCAATGCGCCCCAGAAGGAAGACGACTCCTTCAGGGTCCGGGCCGTCCTCGAGTAATGGCTGTCGGCCAATTGTACCGGAAAGGTCTCTTCCCGGAGTACCTTACCGTTGGTTACAATGTTGTCGAAGCGGAAGAAAGACTGGAAAGAGACTAACGGGGAGGGGCCTGAAGTTGACTACCGACCGTGACCATCTGACGATTCACGAAGCACACCGTCTACTCGAGGAAAGAAGGTTCTCCTCGGTAGAGCTGACCAGGGCTTGTCTTGACCGCATACGCTATCTCGACGAGAGGGTCGGTGCCGTGGTGACTGTCACCGAGGAGCTTGCCCTCCGGCAGGCGGAGGAGGCGGATAAGCGCATTGCTGCCGGTGATGCCGGTCCACTCACCGGTATCCCGGTGCTGGTCAAGGACAATATGTGCACCAGAGGAGTCCGTACCACCTGCTCCTCGAAAATGCTTCAAAGTTTCGTTCCACCATATAACGCGACCGTAGTTGACAAACTCGAAGAGGCGGGGGCGGTAATCATCGGCAAGGCCAATATGGACGAATTTGCCATGGGCTCGTCAACGGAGCATTCTGCCCTTTTCCCCACTCATAACCCCTGGGACCTGTCCCGCGTACCGGGGGGAAGCAGCGGAGGCTCTGCCGCCGCTGTGGCTGCCGGTGAAGCTATCTTTGCACTTGGCTCGGATACCGGGGGCAGTATCCGCCAGCCGGCCGGTTTCTGCAGCGTCACCGGGCTGAAGCCTACCTACGGCCGTGTGAGCCGCTACGGCCTGGTAGCGTTTGCCAGTTCGCTGGACCAGATTGGCCCGCTGACACAGGATGTTACCGACTGCGCCCTGGTGATGAACGCCATCGCCGGCCACGATAACCGGGACTCCACCTCCGTCCCTGAGCCTGTTCCGGACTATACACAGTGCCTCAACGGGGACGTGAAGGGGCTGAAAATTGGTATTCCGAAGGAGTACTTCGTCGAGGGGATGCAGCCGGAGGTCGAGGACGCGATAAGGGCGGCAATCGGCCAGCTTGAGAAACTGGGTGCCAGCATAGACTGGGAGGTCTCTCTGCCGCACACCCGTCATGCCCTGGCAGTGTACTATGTTATTGCCCCCTCCGAGGCCTCGGCGAACCTGGCCCGCTACGATGGCACCACGTACGGCTTTCGCTATCAGGGTGGGGAAAGCATGTGGGATACGATGGAGAAGACGCGACAGTTCGGCTTCGGGGCCGAGGTCAAGCGGCGCATCATGCTCGGTACCTACGCCTTGTCCGCTGGCTATTATGATGCTTACTACCTGAAAGCACAGAAGGTGCGTACCCTGATACGGCGGGAGTTCGATGAAGCCTTCGAAAAGTTCGATGCCCTGGTGACACCCACGTCGCCCACGGTGCCGTTCACGATGGGAGAGAAGCTGGACGACCCGGTGCAGATGTACCTTTCGGATGTCTGTACCCTGCCGATTAACATTGCCGGCCTGCCCGCAATCTCGATTCCGGCCGGCTTTGCCGACGGTCTGCCGATAGGGATGCAGATAATCGCCAAACCATTCGCCGAGGAGACCATCCTCAGAATTGCCCATACCTACCAGCAGGCGACTGAGTGGCATGAGAAGAGGGCGAGGATAGTGTAGGGGAGTCTCCGAAAAGGTACAGCTTCTCTGGTTTCTCCATTTCTTCTGTTGAGGTGGAGACGAATCAAGGGGGACACCCCCTTGGACCCCCGTTCCAAAGTGGTTGCACTCCTCTGGATACCCCAAAAGGGGAAAAGGGGACGGCTACCGCAGGTAAGAGAAAGTGGAGAGTCCTGGGAAGGCGCAGCCTCTCTGGTTTCTTCTCCTTCCCCTGTTGAGGGGCAGCAGGAATAAAGGGGGACACCCCCTTGCACCCCCGTTCCAAAGGGGTTTCGCCTCTTCTGAGAGGCGCCCCCTCTGGACACCCCAAAAGGAGAAAAGGGGACGGCTACCGCAGGTAAGAGAAAGTGGAGAGTCCTGGGGAGGTGTAGCCTCTCTCACATCTATCTCCCCCTCCCTTTGGCAAAGGGAGGGGGACCAAGGGGGAGGGTTTCCTGAGTCTGAGATTGCTTCGGTGTCTCTTCGCTTCGCTCAGAGCCCCAGCTCGCAATGACATGGGGGCTACTTG
>DATKWT010000142.1 GCA_035529395.1 Dehalococcoidales bacterium
TGAATCGGTGAGACCTGCTTACAGAACCGCTCAATCATTTCCATCGGGACATTATGCAGGATCGGGTGCGGTGCACTGGCGCCGATGATTCGCTTCTTCTCATCGACTCCATTCACCAGCAGCGCCTCCAGTGCTTCTCCAACGCGGTGTCCTTCCGACTCGGGCCCGCCGATAATCATGTATCGTATGTTGGGATTGGCGACGATATTACAGATGATCTTCTCGAAGCCGATATTCTCCGTCTGCACCGTGCCAGCAAGTGCTGCTCCGCTCTCAATCCCCGCTCGTACTAACATCACCAACTCCCGCGGTATCTTGTCACTGTCACAGTTAAGAACAATCGCCACTGCAACTGGCGAGGCATCATTACCCCGCAGATAGCGGCCTTCTTCGGGTGGGTAGTTATGGTGTGGCACCACCTTTAGCATGGTTACCTCCTTGCAATTGTGAGGCAAGGCATAGGATTGTCCCGCTTACTTACCTCAATAAAGTCACGACAATGAATTATATATAATCGAATAGAAGCTGGCAACGCAAACAATATAGCTCAACTTCGAACACTCCAAGAATACTTTCCAGCATGGAATTGCTCCGTAAGCAACCTCTGTAATGCTGGAATCAAATCCTTCTTCTTGAAAAATAGTTCGGAATGCTTCCAATGCGGGCTACCAAAATTGAAGCTAAAAGCTCTCGAGTTCTTAAGAATTTCGGGGGCTTCATCATTCTTGCTAACGGACTGCCAATAGTGGCATTCTGGAATGACGCTGATGGGGTCACTGGTTACACTGTCAGCCGGTTCGCATAGCCCGCACAGAGACATCTTCGCCTGCATTCGTCAACTCATAAGGCCAGGCTGAAGCGGAATCAGCTAGACTCACGATTATGGTGGATGTAGGCAACCAAGTTGATACTGTTGGCGTACCCCCTGGTTCTACGCCCCATTGTGATCCGTCGTCCAGAGTCAGTCTCTCGCAATCTTCCGAGACTTCCATCAGCATGTGTTCCGTGGGTTGTTCGCTCATCTTCACCTCCTTACCCCACTTTGTGTAATGAAAGAATCATACTGGGTTACCTAGTACTTTGTCACGCCTGGATAATAAAGCTTCGTCAAACCGCTTCGCAGCTGCTTCTTGTATTCCTGGAGCTACATGGCTGTATGTGTCAAGGGTTATCTGGATACTGGAATGTCCCAACCTCTCCTGAACTACCTTTGGATGCACCCCTTGTTTGAGAGGCAGTGAAGGCGTGGCTTGCGAAGCGCAGGCATGCCGGCCTGGCGCTTACCGGAATAGAGAGTACCTTCTTACTCGTGCCGGACGTGACCAAAGGCCCATTGACAAGCAGCAGGGATATGCTACGCTGAAAGCAGGAGGAGGCGTTCAGGTGTGCGGGGTGTTAGGAAGATGCGGGGACTGCCGGACCGGATGGCCAACGTAATACCGCCAGCCAGCGTCGGTACTATGACGACACCGCTGACACCTTTGGGAATACTGTATCTGACAGGGTATCATGGGCTGCTACTGGTACCGTAAGCTCACAAGTTTGCACCTCTTGGGCTTTTTCAGCCGATATCCTGAGCCTAGAATATGATTATGAGCAATCAGAAACTAGCCGTCAAGAAAAGGACCGACTCTACAGACGAGTCAAAGCCGCAGGAAGTGGCAGAGCAGGGCCACGTGGAGTTGTTTGGAAGGGAATTCCGCATCGTTCACAACGGCCTTGACCCGGACGAAGTCGTCGATTACCTCCAGAATACCAGTGGCTCAAGTGGCGCTGCCTTCAAACAGCTGGAGCAGTTCTCCGCGATACAGGCAGTTGCCAAAACGATGGAGGAGTCGATAGCTCGAGCCAAGCGGCTAGCGGAAACCGCCAGAGAACAGGCGGAGGACGAGGCCCAGCAGGAGAAAGCCCGGGTAATCGAGGATGCGAAACGGCAAGCGGCCGAGAACGTCCACCGGGTGACCAAGCCCTATCTCACCTCCCTCGACACGGTCTACTCTGCTCTGCTCGAAGCTATCAAAGACGCCTTTGAAAAGACCAAGGAGACGGCGGCCACGATCCTTGCCGAGATGGAAGAGAACGCGCAGGCTGAGGTTGTGGCGCAGCTGGAGCAATCGATCCCGGATATCGAACAGCCTGAAGAGGTGGCATCAGAATCCGAAGCTGGTGACAGCGAAGTGACCGTAAATCGAATGGAGGGATGGCAGAGGGGACCAGGCATGAAACGATAGCGAAGCCCTGCTACCGAAAGGATGAGTCCTATGAAGAGAAGCAGATTTGCGCCAAGCATGCTTGTGGCAATGTCAAGACGGCGGGTTGATATCAGCCACCTGCCGACAGGCACAACAGACGCGAGCGACCGCATCTCGGAGTTGTAATGAGGAGTGTCGGTAGAGTTCTACCTGTAGCTGCTGTTGTGCTGCTGGCTATGACCGGGTGTACCTCACAACCCCCAACACCCGCTCACCTACCGCCACCGCCGTTGGCCTTTTTTACAGTTGACGTGGAGTCTGGCACCGCGCCCTTGACTGTCACGTTCAGTAACGCCTCTGTCGGACCGGCTACCTCATTAGAGTGGGACTTGGGTAATGGCACAACCAGCACAGAGAAGAATCCAGATTACGTCTACACTGTCGCAGGAAGCTACACTGTTCAGCTTACGGTTCGCGGCCCAGGCGGTATCGACACCGTTACCAGGCGTGATCTCATCACAGTGCAGCCGGGCCCGCCCGCTAGCCTGGAGATCGCTCCATCCAGCGCGACGCTAGCCGTTCAGGAGGCCACGCAGTTCACAGCCGTCGCCAGAGACGAGTTCGGCAATGTTGTGCCCAGTACAGTGACCTGGGGGATTGCCGGAGAAGGTGGCTCCATAACCCACGGAGGTCTGTTCACGGCGGATGCGACGGTGGGAACGTTCGCCCACACTGTAACTGCCTCTCTGGGAGCTGTTTCAGGTGGGCTTGTGGCCACTGCTTCTGTGACCGTAGGGCTGGGGCCTGTGACCAGCGTCGTGGTGGGACCTGCTAAGGTCACGCTGGGAATAGGCGTCACGCAGGTATTCAGCTTCGGAGTCTTCGACGACGGCGGGAACGAAATCTCACATGCTCTAGGCTCATGGAGCGTGTCGCCCGACACGGGCTACATCAGTCCGGACGGACATTTCACGGCGGGAACGAACGCGGGGTCGCATGCGGGCGCGGTCCAATGCAGTGTCGTGAATGGAACACACAGGGCTTCGGCGACGGCGGACGTGTCTATCTTGCCTGACCCTTTAGTCACCGTTGACGTTCAGCCGTCCGACATTGTCGTGGACAGGGACACTGAGCAGCAATTCACCGCCGTAGGCCTGGATCGGCACGGCAATGAGATCCCTGATCTTGTGTTCCTCTGGGAAGCTACCGGGGGGAGTATCGACCAGACCGGGATTCTCACCGCCGTTGGGCAGAGTGGAATATTCGAGGTCAGAGCATCAGTGACTCACAATGGCGAAACCTGTACCGGATCAGCAGCATTCGGGATTCCGCTGGACTACTCTGGATTCCCCCCAGTTGTCTGGGACTTCACCATGGGCCTGCAGGGCTGGACGACAACGGTAGTAGGGGTTTGGGAGGGCGAAGTAGAGGTCAGAGACCTCAGATCCAATTTAATTGGCCTTCTGTTCGAGAGTATCGGCTCGAATCCCATAATCTTAAGCCCACCGGTGACCTACCCTCATGGCGGAAGCCTCCGGATCACAATCCGCATGAAGACCGACGCTTCTCCCCCTGGCACTGGGAAATTCTACCTCGGACGAGAAGGGTTATCTTTTTCTTCCGGGGACTATTATGCTGGGAGCTTCGATGTCAACCCAGACGGCGATTGGCATGAGTACGAGGTGGTGGTCCCCTCATGGGGGCGAACCAGGACATTTCTTAGGCTCGATCCGGTCACATCCACCGGCCGCGTCGGGATAGCCTGGATCAAGGTCGAGCCGTTCTTCTCCCTCGAACCCGATTAGGTCGCCATAGCAAGGGTATCCTCATTAGCCCTACGCTTGTCCGAGTTCACCCTGCTCTCTGCAAGCCACTTGCTCTCATTGAATCGATCGGTCCTTCATGGCTCTCCTGCGACACGTCGTCGAGTCGCTGGTGAGATACTACTCCTGGTGTTTCACCTCCAGATCCCTCGTGTCCTCGCAGCCAATCCCCACTCGAGAACTGTGCCGCGCGTGGAGCGCCACGATGATAAATGGGGCTTGCGGGACCGGAAATGAGTGCCTGACTAAGGGCTCCTGCATATAGTGCGCATTTTGAATCGGGCGGAGCCACCAGGTGAGAAACCGGGCCTTAAGCCACCAACACCGAATGCATTGGCAACGCCGATATTACCCGTCCCTTTTCGGGATACGTCCTGCTTTTTGAAGAGGCGTGTAAAGATAAGGGCAAAAGGTATTGAACCGTACAGGTAGCATGTAAATGCAAACAACAGGGTCTGCCATGTAAGGAACGCAGGTGGAAGCACGATTGAATCGGGTAGAGGCATATATATAATGCCCGGTAATAACCCGTCTATGCCATACACCATTTTAGTACCTGTTACTCGTTGATTTACAGGTCGAGTCTGGCCAATAGGGCTATCATGTTACCAGTCATCCGTCTCACAATTGACTTGACAACGCAGGCTGCCATCGCCAGACCGGCAAAGTCGTATCGCCGTATGCGAGATGCCGCGCCAGTTGTCATCCTGAGCGAATCGAATGGACCTCGGGGTGGTGGGTAATGGGTTCTCCTTCCCCACCCAAGATTCTTCGTCGTCCTTCGGGTTATTGAGAGGACGGACTCCTCCAGAATGACAACGTGGATTGTAAAGCCATATACGAGACACTACACTAGGACTTTAGTAATAACGCAAACATGCAACCAGGTATTGTATAAAGACTTTCAAGAGATTACGGCTTGACGCTGATGGCTGTACTGACTACAATAATCTCACCCATGCCGGGGTGGCGGAACAGGCAGACGCAGCGGACTTAAAATTCTAGGCTAGAATGTCAACTGGTGTTCTTACGCTCAAACTAGTACAATTGTGTCCATCGTCAAAACTCTATTTTGAGCCTGCAGTACCTTCTGGTGACACCCAGTCCTTTTCAATTTGTCGCCATTTTGTCGCCAAATACCTAGTCTCGGTTTGAGCGTGAGTTGGTAATGGGCTAGCATTCTTTTATAGGATACTCAGTATGGTTCAGGTTCCTCCTCATTGATCTTGGTGCGTCTGTAGGGAAGACCTGCTAGCCCTCTTCTCTAATCATCTGGCTACGCCCCTCTAGTCCAGCCCAGCCAACTCAGCAAATCTCTCTTCCGTGGGATCAATGCCACGTTCATGCACGGCTTCAGCCCAGCGGGTGTAAGTAACCCTACGCATTGATTGACGTTCTACCCACGGATGCATGAATACTGACGCCAGTATACTGTTCTTCATAGAATGCGCCCTAGCGAGACGTGGGCAAGTGAATCGTGTGACGTTGTAGCCGCGGCACGTATCGTGATAGCCCCTCAGACACACCAGTTCATGGGATACAATCCGAGGTTAAGGGAGGCCTTCCACTTCGGGCAGTGTGTCCAAGCCATTCTCGAAGGTAATCCCAACGCATTTCTGACAACCTGAGCTGCTCGGTCCTAAAGTGGAGTTGCTATGGTTAACTGTCATATTTGTGGCAAGGAATTCAAGAATACTCAAGGGTTGGCCGGTCACATGAGCTTCAAGCACGGAATTAAGAGTGCTTCGGCGGGAGCTGCTCCAGCTGCTCGATTAGCTACTGAGCAAGACCTTAAGCAGATCAACTACAGGACGGAGCAAATCGAAGCAAGTACTGTGTGTGTGAAGAGGGACTTTAACGGAGATGGGAGGATAACCACTCTGGCTGCACTTTGCGCCCTGCAGATGGCAGTGGGCAAGCGAACTGAAGGTGCCTGTTGACCTCAAGGGCGCCAGCAATGTCGGTAGTATTGGTATTGAACTGGCCTATGATTCAACGGTCTTGGAGCCATTGGAAGTGAAGACTGCTGAACTGACAGGGAATTCCATGATGGAATACAACGTGAAAATCCCCGGACGGGTGATAATTGGCATCATTGACGCTTCTGGTATAAATGGAGATGGCACGCTGGTTACGGTTTCATTCAACGTTGTTCGCAATGAAGGAAGCAGCCCCCTTACTTTAGAGAAAATAGAGGTCCATAACGCCAATACCCTTATTGACATTCCCGCCACAGTTTCAGCCGGACATTTCGTAGTTGAAGACCACTCTATCACAACCCCGGTCGTTAATCTCACTCCATAACGGAAATGTAACCGGGAACTTAGCTAGGCACAGCTTCAGATTGTGGTCGCACGTGCATCCATAATGTAGCTTCACATTTTAGTATGTTGTTACTTATTGCACGATTTAGCGTTCTGTTCAACGCCTGGAACTGCCGCCGATCAATCTCTATTCCGGGCCATTGGACTACTTTCTGTTGTTGGCACAATGACACGTACGTGGACTACGCCCGTTCTGCGACAGCCATGCCACTGTGGTGGGAAAAGGCAATAAAAGTGCGGTTGACACAGTCCATCCGGCAGGCTATAATCTGAGTCCCTGTACACTAGTGAGTATCCATATCCCAGCCCGACACGAGTGACTCCCAGGCAGTGAGGCGGGGGCACGGGGATGGGAAAGGGGCGGCCGGTGCCGCTTTGTTTCTGTAGGAGGTGATACGAATGGTGCGGGAGTACTCTACTTGAGTCGAGCGCATGGCAGCAAGTAGCAGAAAACCGAGAAGAGACAGAAAAAGGTGAATGACCATGCGGTCATTCTAGTGGTCCCTATCTCAGTTCTGCAGCCCGAAGGATGGTCGTGGTTGTGTAGCCATTAGAGTTGCTCTTGCCTTAGCTGGAGGGGCCGCTCGCAGAGACACCTGGAAATATCCGTAAAGAGGGCAAGAGTACTATGAAGAAGTTATGGTTACTATCATTGTTGCTTACCCCGACACGCAGCAATTTTGCCTCTCGGATGCCAGGGAGTGCTCTAAGATTTTGAGCTCTTACTATAGAAATGCTCGCTCGAGTTAATATAATATACTGCGCCGGTGTAAAGGGGTGAGAAAATGAGAAAGAAGAATGTAATTCGCCTGTGGATAGCCATCTTGCTGACGATGGCCCTGCTCATTCAACCTGCTAGCGTTCAGGCAAACGGCGAACCGGACATAACGGTAAATCCGATAGCCATCGACTTTGGCACTATCGTCGAGGTATACTCTTCAAGTCCGCCGGAGACCGTGACCATTACCAACAACGGTACGGCTGACCTTAATATCGGCACTATATACATAAGTGGTGCTAATGCCGAACTCTTCTCCAAACAGAACGATAACTGCTCGGAGCAGACGCTGGCACCCGGAAACTCGGCAGACCTGGAGGTAGTGTTCAGCCCGGATACAACCGCTCCCTGTTCAGCCACCCTGTCCATCCCCTCTAACGACCCTGATGAAAGCCTGATCAATATACCTTTGAGCGGCGTTGCTACCGCCAGTTCCTATACGGACAAGACCATATGCACCGAAGACGGAGATCAGCAAAATCCGGCGATTTACTGGGACCGCATCGTCTGGGAGGATAACCGCACCTACACCCCGCAGATCCACATGTATGACCTGACTGCCGATGAAGAAACCGAAGTATGTTCTGCAAGCGGAAGCCAGAAAAATCCGGCCATCTGGGGCGACCGCGTCGTCTGGCAGGATAACCGCGACGGTAACTATGATATCTACATGTATGACCTGGCTACCGGTGAAGAAACACCGATATGTACTGAAGCAAGTAAACAGGAAGAGCCGGCGATCTGGGGCGACCACATCGTCTGGATGGACTACCGCAACGGCAACCGGGACATCTACATGTATGACCTGGTAACCGAAAATGAAATACCCATCTGCATTGAAGCAAGCAACCAGTGGCATCCGGCTATCTGGGGCGACCTCATCGTCTGGGAGGATGACCGCAACACCTGCCTGGTCGACGGTAATGCCGATATCTACATGTATGACCTGGGTACCAGCGGCCTAACGCAGATTACTACCGACCTCCGGGACCAGGGCAATCCGGCTATCTGTGGCGACCGCATCGTCTGGGAGGACGACCGCAACGGCAACCGGGACATCTACATGTACGACCTGGCCGGCGGAGAGCTTACCGCCGTCTGTACCGAGATTCACACACAGGATAATCCTGCTATATCGGGAGAGGCCATTGTATGGGAGGACTCCCGGGGGGCGGAAGAGGATGTCTATCTGTACGAGCTGGCAACAGGCGCCGAGATACCGCTATGTACTGCACCTAATCGGCAATGGACTCCGGCAATATCGGGCCACCGGGTGGTCTGGGAGGATATGCGTAACGCCTCCCTGTATTCCTGGGAGGGGGATATCTACTCCTCGGCATGGGTAAG